>NZ_JACSWB010000134.1 GCF_016888135.1 Leptolyngbya sp. CCY15150 | reverse complement strand
TTCTCCCGATGGGCAGACCCTGGCCAGTGGCAGTGAAGACCGCAGCGTGAAGCTATGGCGGGTCAGCGATGGGCAACTGATCACCTCCCTCGACGACTATCAGGATGAGGTTATTACAATCGCCTTTTCTCCCGATGGGCAGACCCTGGCCAGTGGCAGTAAGGACAGCAGCGTGAAGCTGTATCCGCTCAACATCGACGTTTGGATGAAATATTCCTGTGATTGGGTGGGTATGGGCTACATTAGCAAACATCCCAACATGGAAGATAAACGAAATATCTGTGATGGCTATGAAACCGACACAACCCAGCAGATCTCAACCTATCTCAATCAACTCACCTCATTTATTCGAACTCACTTCATTCCTAATCTCTGATCACCACTTGCTTCCTTACTCCATATCTCAACCCGCTAGTTTCACAGTTCTCACCTCCAATAAAAACAGTGCCGATCGCACCTCATACAACCGGCAACTGATATCAAACTAGCGATGATTCAGAACATCCGACGACTGCCGACTCAACGACATCAAACTATCCTGAATCGCCGCACAAAGCCCCCAATTCTCCAGATAAGAAATCGGCCAACCCGGACACCCTGCTTCTAGGTCTTGCTGACGCGCCACACTGGCATTACTCCAATCGCGAGACGATGGATGGCGATGATGGTAATCATGACAGGGTGCGTCCCCCGTCAACACCAGCGCCCGCGCCGGGAGGTGATAGCCCAACAACCGCCCCCACCACAGCGCCCAGCGATACACCCGCACCCATCCCGGCTCGGCACCCGAAAACTCCGGCGTCGCCTCGCCAAAAAAGATCGCCGCTGTCATCTCCGCCAACGCCCGACGATGACGCGCATTTCGATACTGCGGATGGGGCCAGCGATGCTCCACAAAAAGGCGTAGCGCCGTCACCACATTGAACAACACCGTGATGGGAATGCCCCACACCACCAAGAACGGCAGCCAGACCTGCCCCAGCGTCACCACCGTTGTGACCAGTCCCCACCACACCAGCGCCACTAGGTTATGCACCCAATCATCCGAAAAGAAACATCCCGACAGGCGATCGAGCAGACGACGCAAATGAATGCGAGGAGAAATCAACGTTAGGATCACCTTCCGCCATAGCCAAGATAAGGATTTGCCTGGACGAAGACCCGCCGTCTGAATCAAAAAGTCATAAGTGCCGTCACCCGGTTTTAGCAGCCGAGCTGCATGGTGCACCTGGAGATATCGCCGCTGATAGGCACGATGGTTGAGCGACAGCGTCAGAACCGAAATCGCATTGCCGATCGCATCATCCAACCGACGATGCCCCGTTACGGTGTAATGGGCACAAGCATGGCGCAACGTTAGATATAGCTTATGGGTTCCGTGAACGGTCAATCCCCAGCCAATGGGAACTAGACTGACCCCACCCGCACCAAGCATCATGCCTAAACTGCTGATGCTGATACCGAGTATCGTCGAAACGACTGCCCCAGCAAGATGCTGTAATGGGGTACGCCGAAACCGCACCATTTCTCCGGTGTAGGGTTTAGCGGTCACAATCGTCAGCAACGGTTGCAGCCAATCTGGTAGGTCGCGCTTCATCGTATCGCGAGGGTTGAGTGTGCCACTAGACCGATTTGAAGTGTTGTTAAAGATCATGGATTGAACTCCGTCATGGATGAACAATCCCGTTATCTCTGGCATGTAGTCCTCAAAGGCTAGAGGCGACAGCAAATTGGTCAACTGCTTGTGGCATCTACAGTTAAGGTCGGTATGTGTACCTGTAGGGGTTTGTGGGGGGCGACAAAAATTGCAGAAGTGTTCTGAAGTCTCAGCGTTGACTTTGGTTATACTGTGCCCAACGTAGTTCCCACTCGCCCCATTCCAGCCATGACATCCGCATCCGATCGCAATCGATATACCTATGGCCCATTGCCCAAAGCCCGCACGGTTCATCTGCTGCGCACGATGCTTACGTTCGTGGCAGAGCAAAGGATGTCGCCCTTTGAATGGGAGGCTCCTCAACCGGAACTACACTGGTGGCATCAATGGAAACATGAAACAACATCCACACCAGAGCTATGGGTACGGACAACGCTCAAAACCCTAAGTTATTTACTTCAGCAGTCTGGAACATCCATGTCAGATGGGCAGATTGGCGATGTCCTGCGGCACTACCTCCCCGATTTTTTGGGCATCCTCACCAGCCATACCCTTGATCAACAGGGCATCGGCGATCGCTATTTCACGCTAACACTATGGTCACAGCAGATTGAAACCAATTGCCGCGCCTTAGAAACGCTATGGGACGAAAAGCGATCGCCCAAGTCCAAGGAACAGGATGCGCAGCCAACATCGCTCGAACAGCAATTGCTTCATGAATCGACCAGCGACGATGGCATTATCCATGTCTCGAATGCGGTTGCGGCCGATTTATTAGCCGATCCGCAGATTCAGGCTCACTTTCAGCACGGCATTGTGCAGGGAACAGTTGCAGACGTCGAAGAGTTGTCTGCACTAGAACCTCTATTGCGGCAGTGGATGCAACAGTTGGATCCCCACCTAAGCATTCCAGAGCCACCCAAGACCTTGCTGTCGATGTTCAGAGACAGGTTATTGCAGCAGCAGATCTTGGTGGTTCTCAAGGCTGTACACCATGATGCTATCCGAGAGGCACTATCAGTTCCAGGAATGCGATCGCGGATCTTGCTGGTTGAACCCGAACAAACGCAATCGGGCATTCGTATCCAGGGCGATCGCAATCAAGTAGTCGGGTCGGGCAACCATAACAAAGTGGTGTATCTCGAACAGTCGAACAATAGCGGCACGATTTCGATTTCCTTCTGAAGCACAAGTTGTTGGATGGGTGGGGATTGATCATCCGGAAGAGCTAGACGATGGGCTGAAATGCGTAATATTGCGGATGGTTTTGTCGTCTTAGTTTTAATCAAACACCCCCTTGCCCCATCTCACCTATGAATCAGCCAATTAGCGGCGATCGCAATCAGCTCGTCAATAATCCCAACAACTGCGTTATTGTCTACGTCAATCATGGCAGCACGGACAGTGGCAAACTGGTTCTGGATTTTAGCCAGAAGGTTCAAGAACTCCACCAGGCGGTACGTCCAGATCCCGACCATAATCCCTATGTGGGATTAGCCAGCTTCACTGAAGCTAACTACCGTCAATATTTTGGGCGCGATCGCTTGGTGTCGCTATTGTCTGACCAGTTGCTGTCGTTCTACAAGACCACCGGGCAGGCTCGGTTTCTCTGTGTCTATGCGCCGTCGGGTGCGGGCAAGTCATCGCTGGTGCGGGCAGGGTTGATTCCAGAGCTGCGGCAGTTGCGCTTCCAGGAGCATGAGGGCACGGTGCAGGTGGCGGTGTTCACGCCAGGAGCCGATCCCCTGCAGAATCTTGCCCATACGCTGCAGGTGGTGGCTCAAGGAAATCGCCGCATGCTCAAGCATTTAGATGAACTGGTGGCTCAGTTGGGGCAACCCAAAGGTGACACCTACGATTGTCTGCAGAAAGTCGTGAATGTGTTGCATCCTTATCTGAAAGCACCGCTGGTGTTGATTATCGACCAGTTTGAGGAACTGTACTCGCTATGTAAGGATCGGCAGCAGCAGACGGCATTGGTTGAAAATTTGCTCTATGCCTCTCAGCATCCGTCACGGCAACTGTCGGTGGTGGTGACGTTGCGCAGTGATTTTTTGAAGGAAACCCAGCGCCATACCGACCTCAATGACCTGTTCTCTCGGCAGGGGATGTTGGTGCCGATGATGAACCGAGAGGAACTGCGGGAGGCCATTAGCTTTCCGGCGAAGGATGCGGGCTATGCGCTGGATGAATCAACAGTGGATCGCTTGTTGGAGCAGGCGATTGACCGGGAGGGGGCATTGCCGCTGTTGCAATTTGCCTTGCGGAAAATTTGGGACTATGCGGCACGGGATGTTCCGCCTGCCCAAGCGCTGACGCAGTTGGGTGGCATTAGTGGGGCGTTGGCGCAGACAGCGGATGATCATTTCAATGCGCTGCCGTCCGACACCCATCGCACGGTGGCGAAGTGGGTCTTTTTGGAGTTGGTGCAGTTGGGGGAAGGCAGCCGAGATACGCGGCGGCGAGTGCAGCGCGATGACTTGCAAAAGCGGCATGATTCCACGGTGCTGGATCAGGTGTTGCAGGTGTTTACCCGGCAGCGGTTGATTACCGTATGGGGGAACAAAAAGGATGCGACGGTGCAGGTGGAATTGACCCATGAGGCGCTGTTGGAGCACTGGCGGCTATTGCAAGGGTGGGTGGATAAGCACCGCGAGGATCTACGCTTTTTGCGGCAGTTGGATGCCGCCATCAAGGAGTGGAATGACCTGCAGCGACCAGCGGGCAGTTTATGGCGTAGCCCGAAGCTAGACCTGCTGAAAGAGTTTCATGACGAGAAGGCGGAATTGCTGTCGCCCCAGCAGCAGGCATTTTTGCAGGCGTCGGTGGAGTTGGAGCAGGCAGAGCAGCAGGCGGTACTGGAGCGAGAGCGGGAGAAGCGGCGGCAGCGGCAGCGGTTGACGGGGGTGCTGAGTGCTGGTTTGGTGATCAGTTCGGGGTTCGGGGGATTTTCCTGGCTGAAAACCCAGGAGGCCCAACGCAGTCAGGAAGCATCTGAATACCAACGGGCGCTCACTCTGCTCGAAAGTAGTAACGTCCTGGCCAGAGATGGGCAGGAATTTGAGGCCTTGCTCACCACAATGGCAGCCCATGCGGTGACCAATAGCTTGCCCAGCTATGAAATGCCAGCATCCAGCCTTGGTAATTTTTATGACAGTCTACATCAGGATTGGCGAGATTTTTACGACCTCGACGACCATCAAAATGCGGTTGCGACCCTCGCGTTTTCTCCCGATGGGCAGACCCTCGCAACCGGCAGTGGCGACAGCACCGTGAAGCTGTGGCGGGTCAGCGATGGCGCACTCATTACCTCCCTCGATGCCCATCAGGATGGGGTTCTTACCCTCGCGTTTTCTCCCGATGGGCAGACCCTCGCAACCGGTAATGTGGACAGCACCGTGAAGCTATGGCGGGTCAACGATGGCGCGCTCATTACCTCCCTCGATGACCATCAGGATCAGGTTTGGACAATCGTCTTTTCTCCCGATGGGCAGACCCTTGCCTCCGGCAGTAGCGACAGGACCGTGAAGCTGTGGCGGGTGAGCGATGGGCAACTGATCACCTCCCTCGACGACCATCAGAATGAGGTTAGGACAATCGCGTTTTCTCCCGATGGGCAGACCCTCGTCTCCGGCAGTTTCGACAGGACCGTGAAGCTATGGCGGGTGAGCGATGGCGCTCTGATCACCTCCCTCGATGACCATCAGTCTGCGGTTCTTACCCTCGCCTTTTCGCCCGATGGGCAAACCCTCGCCTCCGGCAGTGGCGACAGCACCGTGAAGCTATGGCAGGTCAGCGATGGGCAACTGATCACCTCCCTCGATGACCATCAGAATGAAGTTTGGACAATCGTCTTTTCGCCCGATGGGCAGACCCTCGCCTCCGGCGGTCGCGACAGCACCGTGAAGCTGTGGCGGGTCAACGATGGCACTCTGATTATCTCCCTCAACGACCATCAGTCTGAGGTTTTTACAATCGCCTTTTCTCCCGATGGGCAAACCCTCGCAACCGGCAGTTTGGACAGCAGCGTGAAGCTGTATCCGCTTGATATTAATGTTTGGATGCAATATGCTTGTGATTGGGTCGGCATAGACTATATTCGCAACAATCCCAACATGGAAGGACGCCGGGATATTTGTGATGGCTATGAACCTGACACCACCCAATCCTTAGCCGATCTCAGTCCACTCACTGCTTTTATCCAAGCTCACTTTATCTCTACTGCAGACAGACACCAACCAAACAGCAGTAGTCTAACTCCAGAACCTCACCAACACTGGCTAATCTCTAGTGACTCACTCTCCGGCACCTATGAAGTCGGTCTTTTCGGCGGCAATGAGTAGTCCTGCACCTTGATTGATGTGGGGTAGGTTGAATTCAATAGGCGGTAAGTTCTGTAACTATCGCCTCACATAAAGCCATCAGCACCTATTCTTGACAATACCTATTCTTGACAATGTTGTGGCTGGCGCAATGAGAACCGTTCATGATGGCTTCCCTCAACGCTGTGTCATTTGACATTGGGCAACACCAGAAATTGTGTGGGATTTCCTTGCCAGCACAGGTAGACAAAGTCGCGGGCGCGGGTGATGGTGACGTAAAGTAAATGCCGTTCCAGTTCGATAGATTCTGCTTTGACCTCGTCATCGGAGGCTTCCAAAAGTGCTTTAGGGAGCGGCAAAATGTTATCTGAAAGATCGATGGCGAAGACTGCTTTAAACTCTAGTCCTTTAGCACGATGCATGGTGCCTAGGCGGACGCCAAGGTCTGACTCGTTGTCTTGACTGTTTAGATGGGTGTAAGGAATCTGCAGGCTCTGTAAATGCTCTTGAACTGGAGATAGAAGATAGCGAGTTCTAGCGAATATGCCTATTTCAGATAGCAAAAGGCCTCGTTCAGTTAGGTTTAGGACTTCTTTGGCAACGAATTGGGCTTGCTGCTCAGAGCTATCAAAGGCGGTGAGAATAGGTTCTGGGCCTTGAAGTAGGCTGACGGTGCCCTTGCGGGTTTCGCGGCTACCGTCTAAGTCATCGCTTTCGAGGTCTGTAATGCGGTCGGCAAAGCGGCGAATTTGCTCAGTGGTGCGGTAGTTGATCTTGAGCGTGCGCGATCGCCCCTGAACATTAATACCTAAAGACTTGAGGGAAAATTTACCTTGATAAATACGCTGCCCCCCATCGCCTACCATCATGAAGCGGTTGGGGCCATCGCCAGCTAGGGTAGCAAGGAATCTGAGCTCTTGGGGACGGAGGTCTTGGACTTCATCGACAATCACGGCGTCATAGCCCTGGTTAACCAGCCCGGCAACTAGAACATCGCTAGCCTGGCGGAAATAGTGGCCCCAATCGGCTTTGTGCTCGTGATCGAGGTGAGCGAGAACTTTTTCGAGCACCTGCCAGACCTGGCGGCGATCGCGCACGGTGAGGGACGTGCCGCGTCCTTTTCGGCTGACAGAACGGTATTCATCCCAGGTGAGAATGCCGTGGGGCTGAATGACTAAGCGCCACTCCTGCCAGATGGACGCAATATCAAGGGGGCAAGAGGGCAATCTGTAGAGTTCCAGAAGAGGTTTGACGTCGCTATCACTGATGGCACGACAGCCCTGTTTGGCTTTGCCCAAGACGGAACTGGCTTGACTGGCTACGGAGGTGACCGTGATATTGTCCAACTCTTCTGGGGTACAGAGGAGTTGGAGATTATGCTTTAGGTTGTCGCACAGGGTGTTAACGAAGGTCGTCAAGAGTACCTTTTTGCCTTGGCGGGCTAGGTGCCGGGCTCGATGGAGGGCGACGACAGTTTTGCCTGTGCCTGCAGAACCCGTGACCTTGACAGGGCCATTAAAATGTCCGATCACCAGCCGCCGCTGGGAGGGATGGAGAAACCCAATCCAGGTGGCTAGCGGGGCCTGAAGCATTTTCTCCAGTTCGCCCTGGCTTTTCACGGTAATAAAGCGGCGCTGGGTGTCGGCATTCTCAGCCACAGCCTTGGAGGTGGGTGTAACCGGGGGAGCCACCAGTTCCCCTGATGCCAGTTGCAGCAGCCGTTCGGAGACTTCTTCGGGCAGTCTCTCAATGATGTTGAGCAGGTCATCGGCGGTGATCAGCTGCCGCAGCACGGGCAGCCAGTCATTGGGCACTCCCAAGCTCAGCAAGTAATCGTCTTCGAAGGCATCAAACAAACCAACCTGCCAAGATTCTCGCCTGGGGACGATTTCTTCGACGGACTCAACGACTTCGACGATCTGTAGGGCTCCCGTTTTGTTGTTCAGCTCAACGTTGCGGTTGCTGGCCCAGTGGTAGGCAGCGTCATGGTGTCCAGCATGGAGCAGTGCCCAGGTATCACCATCTTTGTAAATAACTGCCCGCAAATCCTGAGTAATGCGCGCTGACCAGAGGTTATCGTTTTTGGTTTTGGTAATGCGCTCCAAACTGAGGCTGGGCTGGGCCGGGTTGTCCTGAAATTTGAGAATAAAGTCGTTGGCCCGTTTGACTTCTGTGCCACTCAAGCTAACTAGGGATTGAAATAGCGATTTACAGATCAGTACATTCATAGGGTTGCCTACAGCGCCTGGAGGATGGTGTCTATGGACTGAGGGCTTGTGGGGTTAATGGTGAGAACTGATTTGCCTTGGGCAGCTAGGGCCGATCGCAGATCGTCTCCATCGTCAGCTCTGGCATCGACCAGGTAAATGAGAGCAGTGCCTCGACAGATTTGGGCCGTATAAGTGCCGACAACTTGACCATTGACTTCCACATCGCTGCCACTATCGACTTGAATATCACCGTGCTGAGCCAGGGCTTTGATCAAGGATCTCCACTCAGGTTCAAAGAGTTCAAGGGTTTCTTGTAAGTCAGTATTGCCTGAACCGTCTGAGGGGGATGCAGCAGGGGTAGAAACCTCCGGTTGGGTAACAAACCAATCTGACGAATTGCGAATGGCATCAGCCTTGGGCCTGTCTAATAAAATTCTGCCTAGGCGAAAGAAATATTTTGCCATGCGATCGCGATCGTCTAAATCACCTGCGGGAATAGCCATCACTTCATAGCCTTCGTTGCTCAGCTCATCGCGGATGGCTTGGTCTTTGGCCTGGCGATCCGCATTGCCGTGGAGAGAGCGGCTCATACCATCGAGATAAATACAGACGCCTTCCTTGATACCGGTGGGATCGGGGTAGAAAAAATCTGGGATAGTGGTGCCCAAAGGTCTGCCCAAGTCAATGCTGTGCTGGGGGATGGGGTCGGGAAAACCAGCTCGTCTCAGCATGGTCTGGAGCAACGCCTCAGCATGGTTGACCGGACGGTGCTCATCATCCTCTTCATGCCTGGGCAGGTTGGCTGGGATGGGGTGGCTTTGGGTGAGGATATCTTCCCACTGCAGCAGTTTTTTCAGCGCTGTATGCCGATTAAGGTGTCTGTGGTAGTAAGCATTGCGGAAGTTAAACAGGCAGTCGATGCAGGCGGTTTGGCAGCGAGATGTGCAATCACTGACCACTAAGATGGCCGCTTCAACCACCGCTGTCCACTTAGCCAACAGTTGCTCTAGCAATCCCGAACCACCTGGCATAGGGTCGTAGAGCAACACGTCTACCTGCTCACTGCCGGAATGACCGATGGTGAGGATTTGGAGGTCTTCTAGCTCCATTTCTAAAACGTTGCTGGCTCCATGGCGAAGGGCTTCCATCACGCTGTAGGCCACTTCACGGTTTTCGCAGTCCTGAAGACTGAGAGCATCGGCAATAACATCGGCGAAAAAGCCTACAGGCTCAATTTTGGTGCGGCAGCGGTTTTCATGATCGGTTTTGAACAGCTCTAGATCATGGTCTGAGGTGAAGGGAGATCGGCTGCGGCCACAAACCACGCAGACGGTATAGCCTAGGTCTCCGGTGCGTACCAGGTTAGCAGGACCAACGTTGACTAATCGTAGATGAACCCCTCGGCGTAGTTGAACCGTTTGGTCTTTCCACTGAAAGGCGCTACCGCCGCTGTGCCGCCCTTGCTCATAGCCCAGGATGGTGACCGGCATTTGGAAGCGGTTGTCTTCTTCATCGGAGATGTTGGACTGGTGGGACAGATCCACATCGCACATGGGGACGGCTTTGATGGACGCTGAAGATAAACTGGACGAGAGCTGCTGCCCGCTGCCGATTTCCTTAATGGCTTCGCTGGCAATATCGACTTGGAAGTAGGTAGGATCTTCGGGTTCTAGGTGGAAGTAGCGGGGCACAAAGCGCTGGCCGTTGGCGTAGATCAAATTGCCAGGGACGTATTCCCGCAGGGCTACACTGGGTGGACGGGGCAGGTCAAAGTCTGACATCCAGGTGATGCTGCGGGGCATTTGGGCTGTCCCCTGAATATGACCGCCATCAAGACCGTAGCCGGGGAGAAAACCCTCGGCAGCGAGAACGCTGTAGGTGATGGTGTCGTCAACCCCTTCAGCATCGCTGCCCTTTCTCAAGGTCTGCCCTTTGAGGCGTTTAACTAGGCGATCGCAGCGGCGAAACAAGGCATCATCTTCCGGATCGAGTGCCCCCTTGAGGATGCGTTCTTCACTGAGCCGCCGGAGCTGCCCCATAGCCCACTGCAGGCGTTTCCACAGGGTCAGAATGACATTGGCTAGCTCATCGCCCATGGAGACAATGTGGCGCTTGAGCTCATCTTCTTTGACAGCCATGGCATCGCCTTCGGGCCAAGCCTGGACAAAAACTTGATCAACATGCTTGTAGAGGGCGATCGCATAGGTTTGAATCAGCTCGGTTAGGCTGCTGACATCCAGAGGCTCGGAGCGCACAAAACCACTGTCATCAAACAGGTAGTTTTTGACCTGGCCGGGGAAGCAGGTCTCTAGGATGGTCTGAATGGTGTCGCGATCGCCCTGGGGGGTGCTGTGGCCGGTGCGGGCCATCTGGTGTAGCGTGGTAAGCACCGCTGCCCGCACGTGCTTACCCACCATCAGGGTGTTGCGGAGATTGAGCTTGGGGGGTTCGATCAGCCCATCTAAGAGGCGCAGGGGATCAGCAAAATAGGAGCGATCGTGGCTGGCCCCTCGGGCATAGGTGAGGTTGACGGCCATGCGGTGACGACGACCCGCACGGCCTGCACGCTGCCAGTAATTGGCCGGAAGCGGCGGTACGTTGCGCATAAGGACAGAATCTAGGGAGCCAATATCGATGCCCATTTCGAGGGTGGGAGTGCAGACCAAGGCATTGATCAGTTCACCGTCGCCTTTGAAGATGCGCTCGATGCGATCGCGGGTTTCGTAGGGCACTTGGGCTGAATGTTCTTCGGGCCGCAGCATTTCAAACTGCTCGTCTAACACGCGTAGGTCATAATCGTCAGCACTCTCGGGCTCAAAGGCGATGGTGCCATCACAGCGCCAGGTAATGCAGGCCATGCGCGGCGTGGGCCGCGGGTGGGCCCGGCGACAAATATTGCAGCGGTAAACGCCCTGCCCAGGCGTAATCCGTAGCTTATCAGCATCAAGTTGGTAAACCCCGTCACACCCTTTAAGGGTCTGCTTCCAGGCATTTTTTAAGACACTAGGCACCAGCAGTTTCAGCTCATCCTTCAAGCAATACCAGAGCTCCTGAAAGAAGACATCCATATCTTCTGGAGAGACACCCCATCTGCGGGCGGCCTGGCGGGGCACAGTGTCTCCCTTGGGGCTGAGCCACTGCTGCACGCGGGATGTGTTATCTGCGGCATCGCGGGTGAGTTTTAGCCCCCTAGGAACGCCAACCAAAATAGGCATGTAGCCCCGCTGAATCTCAAAGTCGCCTTCTTTCCATTTTTTAGAGAAAATTTGGCCTTCACGATCTAGCAAAATATTATTGCGGCGAGTAATATCCAGCAGTGCCGCAATGCCATTCACCAAGTCGGCGGCGGGCAGTCCCAACCTGGGTGCCCAGTGTTGGATAAACGGCAAGTCGGTGGTGAGGCCGCGATAGTCAATGTGTAGGCGGCCCCAAGGCTCTAGGCCAATGCGCTGTTTCACCCCAGTGGTAATTTCGCGCAGCACCTGAATGCGCAAAAATCGCTTGCGCTCTTCGGCATGTTTAAGTCCTTCAGCCTCTTTGCGGTGGACTCGCCACACCTCTGGAATTAGGGAACGGCTAAGGTCGTCATCACCATCGAGCAGCACATCAAGGCGGGCGGTCAGATCACCGATGGAGATGGAGCCAGTGCTCATCTGGTCGTACATCAGACTGCGCAGGCGATAGCGGCGGGCGTGGTCTTGCATCCAGCCTGCCTGGAATGCTGCATCTTGGCGGTTGTCGGCAAAGACTAGCAGCCGTCGACGCTCGGCATGGTGGAGCATATTCTGCGCCAGCACATGCACGTCGGAGACGGTGGTGGCTCGGATGGGGCGAGCAGGTTCTCGGTAGCGTCCAAAGGAGCTGCGCCCTGCGGCCTGACAGGCTACACAGGACGCGAGCATTCCTGGATGCTTGGGGTTTTGGCGCACCGCCAGCAGCGGCACTAATTTTCCCTTGCGGCCGCAGCTACCGCAGCGATCGCCCGTCTCAGAGTGAAGGGTGCCACAGGCTCGACAGAAATGAATGGGGGATGTCGAACGAGGATGGCTGCGGGGGGCTGTGTCTTCGTCGGTGTCGTCTTGGGTGATTAGACGATCGACTAAAAGCAGGCGATCGCCCTCTAGTTCTGCGGCAAGGGGTTCCCAGAGGATGCTATCACCATGGGCTTGGCCACCAGAGGGATGTTTGTCGGTGAGCTTAAGGTCAGCCACCCAGTGGGAAAAGTAGTGCTGACCGCAGGTGTTGCAGGTCAACACCGGCAGCCGATACAGATCGTCCTGGTTGGTACCTGCCGTATCTTCGGCGGAGAGCCACAGCTTAGGGCGATCTTGGTCTTTTGGGAAGGTAACCACAGCACCGCCAACACCGCGTACAAAGCCGTGAACCACAGGGCGCAGCAGGGGGCGTCCATCCTTGCGAGAGGCAGCCCCCAGGGCCAGCCAGATCAGCGCTTCTTCTTCGGTAATGGGGCGATTAATAATGGTCTCAAGCTGGCGCAGCAGGTCGGTGAGGTGGCGGGGATTGTGGAGGGCGACGGTGAGTTGGTAGACCAGCTCGTTGGCGGCTAGTGCATCGTAGAGTTGGTCTTCCCACTGGTGGGGATCGAGGCTGACGCCGGTAATTTGGCGGTAGATGTGGCTAACGGAGGGGCCTGCGTCATCTTTTTCAACGGCGGCGAGGACGTATTGCAGCAGGGTAGCGGGGTCGGCGGTGAGTGGCTGGGGGAGGTGGCGCTGGGGCGACCACACATCATCTTGATATTGCTCGCCTACTAGGGCCACTTGGTCTTTAGCCACGCCAAAGAATCGGGTAGCAAAGTTCTGGGCTACCGCTAGCCCTGTCTGGGTGTTGGGGTCGGCGATGGTGGCGGAGGTAGCAATACAGACGGTTTCAGTGGGGGATTTGCCACAGAAGGTGCGCAGGCGGCGGATCAGGCAGGCAGTCTCTGCCCCATTTGCGCCGCTGAAGGTGTGGGCTTCGTCGAAGACGAGAAAGTCTAGGGAGGCGTTGTCGAAGAGAGAGATATCCCGCTGGCGCGTAAGCAACAGCTCTAGCTGTTTGACGTTGGTGAGCAGAATGCGGGGAGGCTTTTCGCGCATGGCTTCGCGGGAGACGCGTTCTTCGGCGGGGAAGACGGGGTCAGGGCGTTTTTCGCACTGGGCGCGGGCGGTGGCTGCTTCGTAGTCGGCTCTGGAGGTTCCAGGTTTAAGGCGCAGGCCGGAGGCTTGGGAGGTTTGCTCGGGGGTTTTGCCGACATACATACCGAAGGTGATGCCGGTGCCCGCCAGTAGCCCCCGGAGGCGGCCTAGTTGGTCTTCGGCTAGGGCGTTCATCGGGTAAACGATGACGGCGGCGATACCGTCAGGTGCGCCTTGGTCGCGCAGGTTGAGGCAGTGGCTAATGATGGGGTAGAGAAAGCACTCGGTTTTGCCGGAGCCAGTGCCGGTGGAAACGAGGGTAGTTTTGCCTTGGTGGATGGCGCGAATGGCAGTTTCTTGGTGCCCGTAGACGGCGGGATACGGGATTAGCTGTTTCATGAAGGGATGGAAAATCCCCAATTGGATCAGATCGTCTACGGTGGTTCCTTGCTGAAAGATTCGACTAAGGCTGATGTAGGGGCCTTTAAGTAGGGGGGTGGAGCGGGTAGTTTCTAGGTTGAGCAGGTTTCGCATCTGCTCGTAGAGATTGGTGTCGGCGAAGGGGTAGGCGGTGAGCTGGTAGCGAAGAAAATCGCTGACGACTTTCTCGGTGTAGACGATGGGATTCAACATGGGGTGGGGGCGGTGAAGTGGGCGATCGCGACATTAATCTACGGCGATTAGCTCAAACGGCATCAAACAAATTGAGCTGAACCGACTCGTCCTCAAAAGGGCTAAAGCCATCGGATTAAGTTGGCGGGTGATCGGTACTGCGGGGGGATAATGGCATACCTAAAGACTGATGTGGAGGGATGGAGAGCGCAGTCCCTTGGCCTAATGTTCCCAATCTGCGCTCAATTAGCGGCGGCGATCGCCAAAATCTAAGACATTTCAGGGAATGGCCGTAGTAGAGCGCTTACGACCAGAGCCAAGCCAAATTGAGTTCAAAGCCAGGTAGAACGGTTTCGCCGCTGAGGGTGCTGGGGGTTGCGACCCAGTCGGGTGGCTGTTGCGGTCGATAGATCTCCACTTGTTGATCTTGCGGGTTAATCAACCAGCCCAGGCGCAGGCCGCTGTCGAGGTATTCCTGCATTTTGGCGCGGAGGGTGGCAAGGTTATCGCTGGGTGAGGCGAGTTCCAGGGCAAAATCAGGACAGAGGGGCGGAAATTTCCGGCGTTGGTCTGGGGTGAGGGCGTCCCAGCGTGATTTTTCGACCCAGGCAACGTCAGGAGAGCGATCGCCACCGCCGGGTAATTTGAAGCAGGTGGAGGAATCGAACAGATAACCCAGCTTGCTTTGACGATTCCAAATGACAAAATCAGCCGCAATTTCAATGTTGCGGTTACCCGTTTCGCCGCCTGTGGGGGACATAATCACGAGGGCTCCGGTGGGGGTGCGTTCAAATTTGATCTCGGGGTTGGCAGCACAAAGTTGCTCGAACTGGGTGGCGTCGAGACGGGCGATTGGGCTGAGGTCGATAGTGTAAGCATTCATGGGGGTTGGGAGTTAGGAGTCGGGAATCAGGAGCGCGTTTCGTAAACGGTTTCCAGGCATTCTTCAAAGTCGTCGCCTGCCCAGGTTTCGGTGTGGCTGAGTAGGGAGCCTCCGGTGGGTGGTCGAAAGTCGGGGGTTTCTGGGGGTAGGGTTTGTTCTTGGTGCTCGGTGTGAACCAGGAAGTTGAGGAAGTCGGCAACTAGGCGAAGGCGATCGCTTGACAGCCTATCTAGGTAGTGGTTAATGGTTTGGCGGAGTTGGGGATTATTCATAGTCAAGGGTTGGGGATTAAAAGAGGTTGAGTTGTTCTTCGTCGGGGGGGATGAGGTTGAGCTGTTGTGGAGTAGGCCGGGAATCGGGAGTCGGGAGTTGGGAGTCGGGGGGGGACTCGTCCTCGATTTCCGTGGTTGGGGTACCCAGCAGCCGGCGCAGGTTTTCGGCGTGCATTTCGCATTCGGCCCAGGAGTCTTCGGGGGTGCCTTGGAGTTGCCAGGGGAGGAAGCGATATTGGGCGTGAGTCGTAAGTCGTAAGTGGCTAGGACGGGAGTCGGGAGTCGTAAGTCGGGAGTCGGGATCTGATTCTGCCCCGACCGCATTCCAAAGTTTTGCCGTTTCTGCCCCAATTCTAGCGGCGACGGGTTGCGGTTCCTGGGCGCGGTCGTCATGCCCTAGGCCGTAGTCGGCGAGGCGGAGGGTTTCGGGTAGCATCCAACCTTCGCCGTCGTTGAGGTTGAGGAAGGCGTCGAGGCCGAGGCGTTTGAGGTCGTGGAAGGCGATGAGGGAGAGGATGGGGTGGCGCAGTTCAGGGTCTTTTTCTTTGTCGACTCGCCAAAAGCCTTTTGGGTCAAAATTGCGATTGATAGCTCCATCATTTACATCCCTAGTTGGGTAGTCGCAGTCTCGCAAAATCCAGCCTAGATCTGTCTTATCTAGCCCGTAATAATAAGCGACGAGAGCATCAAGCATTGCCTTTAATCGTAGGGTTTCATAGGCTGTTACAGCCCAAAGCTGTTTCCAGTAATGTTTTTCAATTTTTGGTAGCACTCCTCTTAGATTGAGCCACTGTCGAGAAAAAATAGAACCTACGCCAGATAATCGTAGAGTTAATATCGCTATTAATATCGACATTTCTTGCCTCGATAAAGTTGACGTCTCATCCAGGAAGACCCAGTTAAGATTGGTTCCTCCAAGACGTTGACGAAGTGCCCAGTCGTAAATGTAGCTACTCAGAATACTCCCTAAAAGCCAAGTATCCCAGACTGATTGAGTCTCTAGAGATAGCGCCGCGAGGCTATTTCCAGCAGGAAAACCTGGTGCGGGACTGCCAATCATGGTTCGAGAGTCAGTAGATCGGGCAATATTGCGAAAAAGATAGCGCGATCGCAATGCGCCAGGACAGTTTTCAACTACAGACTTTTTGGAAATAAGAAACTGTGGGCCAAACGACGAACCAGGAGGCAAATCTTTGTCCCACATAGCGCGGTTGCCAGAACCAGACACCCACTGAGCCCGGTTGCTTTCTAGTTGGCCGACCATCACGCCCTGGTAGAGTGGCAGGGCAACGTCTTCAACCTCATCAACGTGAATCGCCTCGCTGCCATCTGCCGACAAAATCACTCCCGACTCCCGACTCCCGATGCCCGACTCCCCTCCATAGGGTTGCCAATTCCCCTTCAGCCAATGCCCATACTCATCCGGCTTATACCCCTGCGCTTCCCACTTGGGGCGAGGGGGGAAGAGTTTGGAGTCGTTGGTCATGTGGAACTCGGTGGCGTACTGGATGCCCCAGCCTTGGGGGCTATCGTCGCCCAGCAGCACGCCATTGGCGTACATCTTTTCGAGAATCTTGAGGTCGCGATCGGTGCGAACTTCTAGCAGAGCGCCTGTGTTGGGGCTAAAGCGCTTGATTTGCGCCGCAGGTACCGACAAAAAGCGGGCATCATCTAGAGCATCGGTCATCAATTCTTGGGCCTCAGGCGAATCCCCTGGCCCCAACCGAAAGCGGGTGGCGATGGATTCTGTGTGGCCACCCTTATTCACGCTGATGATCACCATTTTGTTGCGATGGTCAATAGCGCTAAATATAAACCGCTCATTCTGAAATGCGTAGAGGTGCGTCCATTGGCAACGGTTAAGAAACAGCCTGCGCAGTGAACCAGATCCCTTATCGGTATAGATTCCTGACGGAATAATCAGCCCAAACCGTCCCCCCTCACGGGTTAGGGCGTGGGCCAGCTCTGCAAACATCTTGTAGGTATTGACATCCGCCGATCCCTGATAGCGAAACGGATGCTCTGGATCGCTATAGCCCTTTCGCTTAGCCCGCTGCCTGCGCCATTCCGTCGCCAGTTGTTCTGCCTCCGCCTTCCGCCGCGATAGCGAAAATCTGCTACCCGCCGCCTCATCATCCCCAAAAGGATAGGCAACATACTTACTCCAGTTCGACAACGCCTTTAGCCGCGCACAATAGGCCAGCCAATCTTCCTCAACAGTGGGATCAGCCTCAAAATATTGCCGTTGATAATTCAGCGCCTCCTGCTTGCCATAGGTACGATACAGCGGGTCAATATTCGAGAAAAATTCCTTAGAGTTGGGCTTTTGAATCTCCCACGGAGGATTGCCCACAATGGCATCGAATCCGGGGATTGCGGGAGTCGGGAGTTGGGAGTCGGGAGTCGGAAAAACGGCCTCCGGGGAACAAAACACATCAGGAAACTCCAGCTCCCAATGGAAAAACTGATACTCCTGAGCCACCCGATCTACCGCCGCCTTCACCTCCGGCGACGGATCGACAAACTGCATTGGCGTGGGCGACAGCTCCATGTCGTTTCCTTTCCAAAACCACACCGCACACCAACAATCAAACGCCCATTCAAGCTCCTGAAGCGCCTGCTTTTGCTGCACCGATTGGTCATAAGCCTCTGCCTGCTGCTCTGGGTTCAGCACCGCCATGTGAATGGCTTCCACCGTGGTCTGTAGCTCGTCGTGGGTTTGCTCTGGCAATTGAATCAGCCGATTCTCAAACATTGAGAGCTGCACGCCCCCCGCCAGCAGTTCCCGCAGTTCCTCTTTAACGATGTCATTGCGGAGGCGCTTAATTTCCTTCGTCCACACCTTTTGTCCAAAATGCACCCCCTTGTGGGTAGCATCCCCGGCCTCCCGCTCCCAGGCCATAATCGGGTAATCCTGAAACTGATCAAACCAGCAGCCCACCAGCGAATTTCCTGGCTTAATCTTGTGGTCGAGAAAGCTAAAGGCCAGCGACCTGTCCATCGTCTCCACCCACAGCGCCAACCGCCCCAGCTCCACCGCCAGCGGGTTAATATCCACTCCATAGATGCAGCGCTCCACCACATACCGCTTCAGCCGGGGCTTGGAATATTCCTCCGCCTTCTCCACCGTCAGCGGCAGGTTCTTCACACATTCCACAAACCACTCCGGCTGAGCATCATCCGGGATGCCCGCCCGAATCTGATCGCCATCTTCGATCAGCCAGCCATGGGCAAAGAGACTTTCCCACAGGGCATTGGTAAGGTAGCGCAGAGCGGCAATGAGGAAGGAGGCCGAGCCACAGGCGGGATCGCAGACTTTGAGGGCGAGGATGGTGGCGGGAGATTTGGGGAATCGGGAGTCGTTAGGTCGGGAGTCGTAAGTCGGGAGTCGTAAGTCGGGATCATGTTCCGCCCCGATTCCCGATTCCCGATTCCCGACTCCCGCCCTTCCCACCTTCTCATACACCAACGGCTCTAACGTTCGCTGCACCGTCGGCACCGCCAACTGTGGTCGCGTATAGAACGTGCCTGAACCCTTGCGGGTACCGCCCCAACGCACCAGAAACCATTCCCCTGGCAAGATAGTTTTAGCAATCAGGCGATCGGCCATCTTACTCACCTGCTGTTCATAGGCCGCTAGGGCATCCGCCTTCTTGCTGCGGGGCTTATTCACCAGCTTGCCTGCCTTCACCGCCCGGATGGCCCACTGATGAGCCCTTTCCCGCAGGTTTTGAATCAGGTCATCCTGACTATCTTCGATCTCATCTGGCTCAGCGTCTTCCTCCTCCGTTTCGGCCTCGGCTTCAATTTCCTCCTCGGCTTCGGCGTCTTCCTCTCCAGCGTCTTCCTCTTCGCTAGCGCTGGGCTTGGCGGCCTGCTTCAGTTTCTCCACCAGCGATGACAGCGCATTATCATCCATCCCCTCCAGCCGCGTCAGGGGTAAGGCAGGCTGATCGCCCAGGTTGAGAAAAATCATCGGATCATCGGCAGCAGCCCGGCGCAGTTCAAAATCGAGCAGGCCCTCGTAGAGAATGCCAATGTACTCCGACGACAAATCGGAGAAGTCTACCGGAGCCTCTACCCAAGTATTCCGCCGCCCCTGGCGCACCTTTACCTTGCTACGACACAGCAGATCCAAAATTTGAGTCACCACCGCATCCGATGGCCCATAGATCGGGTTCTCTAAAGCAGCTAGGGCACGTAATACGGGGTCGGTTGCGGCATCCAAGCCTGGTCTAAACAACCCACCCCCATAGCGCGGCACCGGAATCGCCTCATGGGCCGACCCCTCATACACCAACCGAAACAACGCCAGCAGCCTAGGCCAAGCGCTATGGCGATTCCGCAACCGCTCCGAGGCTCGCCCTCCAGCCATGCGGTCTAACTGCTCTCGCAACCCCTGGATGCCGTAAGAATTGTGATAGATCGGATTTTCCCGAGGCAACAGCTCACGGGCCTCAGCGAACAAAATCACCACACAACGCATGATGATACGGCTGGCGGCGATGTAAATGTCTTTGGGAGAAACGGGAGTCATAGGTCGGGAGTCGTAAGTCGGGAGTCGTAAGTCGGGATTTTGTTCTGCCCCGATTCCCGACTCCCGATTCCCGACTCCCGCACTTCTCCCGACTCCCGTTATTGCTTCTGTTGTAGGGTGCGGATTAGAGAACGCAGCATTTTCCCCACCGTCTCGCACTGAGTCATGATCGGGGCGATGGTCTGAGGTGTCGCCAGTTGTACCCGTTCCGAGATGATTAGGTGGGTTTCCAATTCTTTGAGAGATCCCTGGGCTATTTTCAGAAACTGAATGTACTCCCCCCGGTTCTCCCGTCCGTAGCCCTCGGCGATATTCGCTGGCACTGACACGGCTGCTCTCCGAATCTGAGACGTCATCCCGTAAATTTCCTCCTTCGGAAACGCTTTGGTCAGGCGGTAGCACATCTCCACCAGCGTGATACCCTCGCTCCAAACCCGCAGTTCCCGATAATTCTGGGACATTCCCCGACTCCCGACTCCCGACTCCCGACTCCCGCCCGACCCCCGACTCCCGCTCAAACATTTCATCCAACGCTGCCGAAGACTCCCGAATCAGCAGCTCTACCGCTTTCCGTACCCGTTCCCCCAATACATCCGACAGTTCTGCCTGCCCCTGACGCGATGACTGAATCGCCGCCATCAACGGACTGGGCACCTCAGCCTTTTCGGGACGAAGGGACGCTTCCCCCAGCAGCAGCCGGAGGGCCGTCACCTGCGGCCCCGGTCGCCCTTCCTCAAACCACAGGTTGATATCCCACTCGCACCAGGCATCGTAGTCTGCCCCGGCATGGATGAGCCGCCATTGGTAGCCATTGGTGAGCAACGCCACCTTTTGATCTGCCTTTCGCAGCCACTCAATCACCCGCGATACGGCCCGCTTGCCTCGGCCAATGCCCAGGCGTGCCGCCTGGCCGCCCCGCTCCTGGCCATCGGACACAAATACAGGAAGGACAGCACCTCGATCATCTTGCCAAACCCGACGGGGCTTAATTTGCTCGCGGGTAATGGCTTGCTGTGCCCAATCACGCTCGACGGAGGTGCCCTTCTGCCAAAAGTCCTTAGAGAGCCCCAGCACCTCTTCCAGCACCGTATCCAGCAGGGTGCCAAGCTGGCTCTGGTCGCCATCCCGCAAGCGGGTAACATCGCGCCGCAGCTTATCTTCGACGTAGCGCGACAGGGGCGCTAGCTGGCTGGAAACAAAAAATTCCTCCAGCTTTGACGGCGCAATCAGCAGCCCCCCATGCTTGAGGGAGATCCACCAGTCGTCGTGGGTTGTGGGTGTGTGGAAGTGGGTGGGTGGCATGGGAGTAGGGAATTGGGAGCCGGGAGTCTGGGTTAGATAGGTTTCTTAGTCCGAGGCTTGCACTTTTCGGATAGTTGTAGCAAGGTCTCTAAAAATGGGTGATCCGTGACTTCGTGGAATCCTCGGGCAAATCTGCCGGTGTACTCTAGATATTCTTTAAAACCAGGCTGCACGTTTAGCAGGGGTTCTCGGCCTCGCCGCTGAACTAGGAACCAGCCATCACCCAGGGCCGCAAACCGCCAGGGCTTGGGGCAATCATCCAACACCTCCTCACAGACGAACTGTTCCCACAGTAGGTACTGTCTAGGGGTTTCTGAAATGCCGACGATCAGAAAAATAGTGTCGCCGACGGTGTCGAGCACATCCTGTTTATCTGTGCTGATGCCGCAGCCCTCACCAGGAAGTTGGCCCAGCTTTTCGTAGTTGTGATACTGCACCCAGTAGCGCATAGTATTGCCCAAAATCCTTTACATCCTAGGAATCTCTGGTAAGCGAATCTCTACCGTAACAGGAAACACCTGGGCTATGCCGCGCAGGGTATAGCGCTTGGGTAAAATTTGGGTGAGAACGCGGGTCTGCTCCTTTTTCAACTGCTCCGCTAAGTCTTGGTAGTGGCCCCGCCGCCGTTTCATCTCATCGTCTAAATCTCGTAGGCGGTCTTCCTGCGATCGCCGCTCGTCGGGAATCAGCGAGAGCTGCTGCATATCTTCCAGCAGTTTGTCGCGCTCCTTCTCCAGCTTTTGTAGGGTGGTTTCTTTCATCGCCCGCTCCACCTCTTTGAGTCGATGCTTAAAGCGATCGCTCTCGTCCTGTAAAGCAATTGCCTGGCGGTTGGCCAGCTCTGATTGAATCTGGCTGGTCAGCGATTCAATCAGCTGCCTCAACACCACCTGCACATCGGGCTTAATCTCATCCCACAGGTCGCTAGCCTGGTCTGCCGCCACCCGATCCACCGCCTGCGGCTCTACCACGTCTAAACCCGCCGCCAGATGGGGCAATGCCTCCCCTAGCTCACCCCCTTGGATTGGGTAGCGGAGCGTGCGCACCCAATGGTGAAACGGCTCTCGCAGCTCATTCACCGCCAGTTCTTCCACCGTTAGCAACAACAGCGCCTCAGCTCCCTCGGGCACCAGGCCATAGCGCACCGTCCAGCGACTGCTCTGGCCAGCATCCCCACCACCACCGGGGAATCGGGCACGGGCATACATGCCCAACGCCTGGTGAAACATGGGATGCCCCAGGTGCATGAGTACCGTGTCTTTGGCGGGGCGGTAAACGGGGCGATTGTTTTTGATCTGGATAAAGTGCTGGGAATCAAACACAATGGCAGGCAGTGCTCCCTGGTATCCATGGGTGCTGCCCAGCCGCAGATGGTCATCGACTGCCGCATCCCATTTGGGGGGAATGGGCATCTTTAATCGCAGGCGACCCTGGTCGTCGGGCGCTTCAAACCGGGGTAGACCTACCCCAATGCCCAAGGCAATTTCTAGGGTTTGGGCCAGGGTGGTGGGGGTGAGGTCTAGCTCCTGCTCTAGGGTATGCAGAGCTGCTGCTGCCGCCTGCCCCGCTGCGATCTCTTCAGAGCTGGGAATGCGCGATCGCCCCCGGCGATAGTTCACGGCATCATCTAGGCCGCGCAGGACGCGATCGGTGTCCTCTAGTTCCACAAAGCGCCGCTGGAACGCAGCATCAAACACCTCACCCATAGAACCTAGTTCTTCCCGGATGGTGTTGACCTTTTCCACCACCCGCGCCAAAAACTTCAGGTCAGCATCATCCTCACTGGCAAAGTGGAGCACAAATACATCCTGGGCCTGACCATGGCGATCGAGACGGCCATTGCGCTGGTCTAGGCGAGCTGGGTTCCATGGAATGTCGTAGTGCAAAACGATGTGGGCCGTTTCTTGCAGGTTGAGCCCTTCGGAAGCGGCATCAGTCGCCAACAATACCCGCACCGGATTGTCGGGGTCATTAAAGGCCTGCTTAACCTCGTCTCTCTGGCGATCGTCCATACCACCGTAGAGTTCGCGCACCACTTCGGGTTGATGGGCATAGCTCTCCAGCAGTCGTCGCCTCAGATAATCGAGGGTGGTTTTATATTCAGTAAAAACCACAATCCGGTCAGATCCTTTCCACTGGGTGCCCACCCGCAGGTACTTTTCGATGGTGTCAAGCAGCTTCTCCCACCGTTCATCTATGCTCGGCAAGGGTAGGTTCTCCTCGGCATTAGGAGAAAGGTTAAGGATGTCTAGAGCCTCATCCACCGCTGTAATTTCCGCCTGAAGGTGGGGAATCAAAGGCTGAAACCAGGCCCCGGTGGTTTTGGCTGCATGTTGGAAGCGACCCTCGGCCTCTTGGTCATCGTCTAGGTCTTCTTGGGTAGCCCGTCGAGCGGCCTGCACCGCGCCCACCTCAGCCCCTTCATCCTGGGCGTTGCCTTCCCGAAACCGAAACCAGGAATTGGCAAAGGTGTAGGGGCACGATAGCAGGCGCTTATTCAGCACCTCCACTGCAAACCCTCCTGCAAGCTGATCGGTTTTGCTAGAGGCCGCAATTAAACGTTTAACCGCACTGCGAAAAGCTGCAAACGCTTCAGAGAGCCGCCGCTCCTCCCTGGAGAAATACAGGGGCACGGGCTCCGTCAGCCGCCGGCAGAAGCGGGGCGTGCGACCTTCCTGCTCGTCCAGAGCGTTAATCTCTTTTTTTAGCCGCCGAATCACCACCTCTTGAATGCGCTGCTGCATGTCGGGGGTGAAGTCGCTGGTTTGGGTAAAACGCACCGGATCAAGCTGCTCTAGCAGGCCTGAAAAACAGCGGGTGTGACCATTGTGGGGGGTAGCGCTGAGGAAAAGCTTGTGCTCGAACCAGGGGGCGATCGCCCGCAGCATCTTCGACAAATCACTGTCTTCCCCAAAGTTGGAAGGCATCAAATTATGGCATTCATCCACAATCAGTAAATCCCAGGGTAGCTGGGCTGACCCCTCCGGCTGCTGGCAGGCGGCACGAAATTGCTCTAACACATCGGGCTGCCGCAGGTAGTGGTAAGAGGTGACAATGCGCGGAAACGTTCGCCAAGGATTGGCATCGAGCCCCAATCGCTTTTGTAGAGTGTGGGTCTCGGCCCGGTCGATCACATCAAAGGACAGGGAGAATTTGGTTTTCATTTCCTGCTGCCACTGTTGCCGCAGCGCTGCAGGACAGAGAATCAACACCCGCCGAATGCGACGACGCAGCAACAGCTCAGTCAGAATCAGTCCTGCCTCTACGGTTTTGCCCAGCCCCACGTCATCCGCCAGCAAGAGGGAGATACGCGGCATCTGAAGCGCCTTGAGCAGCGGCACCAGCTGAAAGTCTTCGACCTGGACGGCACCAAAGAAGGGGGAGGAGATGGGGGGCTGGACTTGGGCAGAGGTGCGATCGAAGGTCAAAAACGGAGTAAGCGCTGTCCACCGGGTCGCCCGCAGCAGGGCATCGTACTCGGACAAGGGCACAGGGTCTGAGTTTTCAATGGGCGGTAGAGCTGTCGGTTCAAGCAGGGTTTTGTTGACTTCTCGCTCCCAGATCAGACTGTCTTCAGGCGGGCCATCGGAATCGATGTACTCCAGCCGCACTAGATGAGTTTGTCCCTCAACGCCAGAGCCGAAAGGCTCGACAGCGGCGATCAGTGCTCGACGATTACGCAGGGTGGCGAGCATACCCACCTGGGGCACGGAGGAAGAGGCGGTCTCTGGTCTGCTGTTGCGGATCATGGGCAAGACTTGGGTCTCAGATAGAGTGCGGTATCTACAACTTAGCCAAGTTAACAGCTCATGCCCCCAACCCTTGCGACTCTTCACGTTTGTTTAGTACTGCCCTATGCATCTAAACAAAACCTGATCCCAAGGCATTGCCTTCGAATGCAGCTTTCTAGCCGGATTCAGGAATTAAGCCAAGAAAAATAGCAACAGACTCAACAAAAATCTTTTTTGCGCCCCCGAAGCCCAGAATTTGGCTTAAAACCACCGAATAGTACATTTGATCTATCTGGTGCTCGCGCGCTATGCTGCGATAGTTCAATTGTACTAAATTTGACTTGTTCTGGATAGTCTAGCTATCCGAATGATGGAATCCACTATTCTTTGAGGTATTACCCATGACACAGCAATCTCCCAAACAGATTGATTCTAACGGCTCTTCTTCGCAAACCTTGCAAAGCCTCGTTGTTGAAAAGCAGCGAGAGGAAAAGCATCTCAGGCAGATCAAGCGTGGGTGAGGTCACTAGTTCTTTAAAGATTCTTTAAGGAAAACCTAAAGCATCCTGATCCTGGCGAGTTGAACAGAAGTTTTGACAGAAGCTTTCTGATCAACTCCCGTGAATGATCTCACTTCCTTGGCACGTGAAAGAATACAGTTGCAAACGGCTCTTCGGAAAATTAATCGAATAATAAAGTCTGAGAAGGACAGTGGTGAAAAGATAAGAGAAATAAGAAAAGAATTAGACAATATTCAGCCACTCATCGGGAATTGAGAGTAACAGAAGATTGATATTCGTTCATGTCGACTGATAACTCATAGAGTAATAAATAGTCTTTCGAGAAGATAATCAAAGCGACTTGACATCAGTCCGACAACCTCTTGATTAAATCTCCCTGGCGCTTTTTGCTTGATGAATGCGAATGCTGCTTCATATGCTTCAGGGGAATTGATCGCTGGTTCAATCGCTGGCTCGTCTAGTAGAGTGAAGGAGTTAGATAATATTGAAAAGTATACTGACTCCACGTATTTTTCAATATCCCACTGAAAATCTTCCTGCTCTTCCTTCGATAATCCATTGATTAAACTCGTTTTTTGTTCTGACATATATCTGAAGGCAGAGTGAGAAAGCTCTCTCTGGTTGTTTTTAAGCCACTCCAGCAGTTCTTTCAAGTTTGTTGAAAGTGTATTCTGGAGTTTTCTTTCTTCTTCGGAAATCTGCCTATTCAGAATTTCTAAGCGACCTTGACCTGCCTGCTCTACTTTAGACAAAGTTGCTTCTAAAGTCTCTTTTTTGAGTTGAGCATCCATTAGCAAGTTAAGTCCTGAGACAGGTGTAGCACCGCCTGCTTCTTCTAGCCCTTGCCGCTTCAGCAATAAAGGCGTAAGATATTCCTCCTGAGGAGGCTCGGCATCAAGAGTTAGGCTTTTGCGAGTATCATCAAAACTTGTAGAAACAGATGAATTTAATTGGATAGCTGCACAAGCTAACTTGTAAGCAAACTCATAGGGCCGACCAGCTCCGAGGGCATCATAAAAAGCAACTGAGAATTCAATAGCTGCATTGCTACCAATAGCCTGACTCATGCCAATTACATAGTCAATATGCTTATTAATGCTTTCAGCCTGAAGTTTTGAATAACAACCATTGAGTAAGACGCATTTAATCTCACTGGCAAACAAACTAAAGAGAGTGGCTAGTGCTTCGCCACTAACGAGTTTTACATAGCCTAAATTATCTTCAAAAATTAATCCTTCTTCACCGTCTCCATGTCCGGAGAAATGTACTATCTGTGGAGTCTCATCTAGTAAGGCTCTTTGGATATCTCTGGGGCGAACAGCAAATTTACAGATGAGCTTAAAATCATCCCGGCGTTGGGCGCGATTGAGACCCTCTTGGATATCTCTAACTTCTTGATCCAGACGGGAACGATTAGTGTCTTTTGGGTTGGCAGCCAGAATCAAAATCTTCTTCATGGTTTTGCCCAGATAGGCTGATGCACTGAAGCCATAATTATACTACCCACAGCAGAATCTCAAGATCGTCGCCACCGATGGCAAGAAATTGTCTGTCTGGGCTGAAGGTCATACAGCAAATCTCACATAGATACCCCATGGGCGTGTTGATGAGTATCTAGGGAGCATATAGTATAGTTTGATTCTTTCTAGCTAGGACGTAGCCTTCTTGAGCACAAGCTCCATACCCTCTCGTAAACTTGGAACGTTCGCCAATACGCAACGAATCCAGCTTTTCAGCCACGCCTAGCACCTCTCAATCCGATTCAAGTTCGGGGAACAGGGTGGTTGACACTCAGCCGCCTCAATCAGCTCAGAGATCCGTCCCCCATAATGCAACGTCGCATTATCCAAGACCACCAACTCCTCAGGACGTAATTGCGACACCAAACAGGTTTTCCCCACACCTCAAAAACAATGCGATAACAGGAACCCTCCACCGTAAAAGGCACGATAATACTGCTCAACTCTTTTCCTTGCGAGTCATGGTAAAAGTAATCGCGTTACTCACTTGCCCACCCAATCCGATACCAAGAAGCTTGAAATCTCCACTACCTGTTATTTCTGCGCTAAACTGAACCTCGCTGAGATGGAATGGTCCACTACTAGCAGCATCTTCTTCGATAATTTCTTGCAGGCTGCTCATAAACTGCTTGAATTTTTCTCGAAGTTCGCTGACCGGAAGAGTTTTGCTAACGACTTCGAGCCTATCACCACGGCTAAGGTTTTCATCCTCACGGGCGATGATATCAATTGTGTTGGGAGTGTTCGTATCCATAAAGCATCCTCACTATAGGGACAAAGTTTTCGATAGATGATACTTGCACAAACTGTTAAGCAAAATAAGAATATAAGCAGATGGCCCAAAAGGCAGAAAACTAAAGCATATCTTTGAGTTTGGCAATGACTTTTTCAGCAGTCTCTATATCGCGATCGCTCACAGCTCTTTCAAATGCTTTTACCTGTTCCGAGATAGCAGGATTAACTAGCTTCTTTTGATCCAACCATTGCTGCAGCTGTTGCAACTCTTCTTGCAGATGGAAGAGTTGAGTAGTTAGAGCATCTTCGTCCTGATGAGTGTTTGCTGCTTCGAGCACTGCATCGATTTCCTGCTGAGTCATGCGGTAGACATGGTCAAATTTTTCTTCAACAGGTTCACCGTCTGTATTGGTATCTTCTGCCAGAACGTGAAGAATGCCGTCTTGGTCTACTGAAAAGACGCATTTGATGCGATGTTCTCCTGCAGGTCGGGAGGTCGTTAAGCTCAAAGTGACTTCGCCGATGAACACATTGTTCTTAGCGATAGGGCGTTCTCCCTGGTAAACACAAAAGCGAATGGTTTCTTGGCCGTCTCGTTGTGTGGTGAAATACTTAGGCTGGCTTTTGAAGGGAATTTGCTGATTGGCTGAGATGATCTGATCCATTCTTCTGTCTGCCAGCTCAAGCCCTAAGGAAAGCGGGATCACGTCCCACAGTTTGACTTTGTCTTTTAGATGGCCACATAAGCGCGCACCTAGGATAGATGCTCCACGGGCAATTGCCTCATCGGGGTTGATGGAATCATTGACTTTGCAGTTGAAGTGCTCCCGAATTGCCGCTTTGACCGCAGGCATCCGGGTTTGCCCACCCACGAGTAGAACCTGATCAATATCGCTGGCAGTCAGTCCTGCCTTGTTTAGGGCAATATCGCAGATTGCTAAGGAGCGTTTGATCAGCGGTTGAACCAACTCATCTAAGTCAGAACGGGTAAGAGTTACATTGAGGTCGAAGGTTGGAGCATCCTTTGTAAGTCGGTTCGATAGGCTGATTACATAATCTAGCGAATTGGTTAAGGCAATTTTTGCTTTCTTAGCCTCCTCTCGAAGCAATGCATAGAGTTGGGCATTGGATGAGAGGGGTAATTCCTGTCCGTGCTGGGTTTTAAAGGCCGTGGCAATCCAGTCCACAATGGCCTGGTCGCAATCATCTCCACCTAAATGAGTATCACCGCTGGTTGACTTAACTCTGAAGACACCATGCTCAATACGAAGGACAGAAACATCGAAAGTGCCTCCTCCCAAGTCATAGACGGCGATGGTTTGGGGCTCTGCCCCTAGCCCGAAGGCTAGGGCTGCAGCGGTAGGTTCATTGATAATACGAGGAACTCGCAGGCCAGCAAGCTCTCCAGCTTCTTTGGTCGCTTGGCGCTGAGACTCATTAAAGTAGGCAGGAACGGTAATCACCGCCTGAGCGATAGGGCTACCCCCCAAAGCTACTTCTGCGTCCTCCCTCAGTTTGCGCAGAATTTCTGCTGAAATTTGAGGTGGGGTGCATCTGCGATTGCCTAGTCGAACCACGACCTTGTGCTTCTCAGCCTCCTCGATGGTGTAGGTGACGTTTCTCTGATCCTGCAATACCTGCATATCGCTGAAGGTTCGACCAATAAACCGTTTCACTGAGTAGGCAACATTAGTAGGTTGTTCGATCATTTGTTCAATGGCGGCCCGACCGACCACAAATGCTTGAGCAGCGGCATCGAACATGACAACAGATGGAGTAAGCCGCTCACCCTCCTTATTGCTGAGGACTCTGGGCTGCCCGGCTTCTAAATCCCAAATTGCGATCGCTGAGTTAGTTGTACCCAGATCGATGCCAAGAATATTAATGTCTGCCACGAGTGACTCCTGTTCGCTTCTTACCGTTCTAAGGAATTTTGATCCACCACATCATCGGGTCAACACAAGCAGCTATCCAGATTCATAAGTATAGACACTCAAACCACAGGGGGTACCGACCCAAAGACGTTTTTCCCCTGTACAACTGGTATCGAGGGTAAGTGCGGTAATTCGATTGTGGGCTAGTCCACTACTATCTACGGTGAATTCTTCCAAAATCTCCCAATTCCCCTGTAGATTATGCAGGCACCATAACCCTCGATTTGTACCTACCCAAACCTTTTCAGACATCAAATCTGCAGCCAGCGCAGTGATTGAGCGATTTCCGAGGGTTGTTACAGGTTGCCAATCATCCCCCTGTCCCAAATAAAGGCCACGTTGAGTTCCCACCCAAATCAAGCTTTTCTCTTCGTTGGAAAGAGCTAGAAGGGACTGAATATGGACACCGCCTAAGGAACCAGGCACCAGTGAGGCAATTTGAGTCTCAGGATTGAATGACAACAACCCGACGGAGGTGCCAAGCCATACACAGTCTGGTTTGGCTTGGGCGATCGCCCGAATCCAGGCGGCATTGGGTAGCTTCTTGGCTGGAAGAGTCAACTGCCAGGTCCCACCACCATAGTTATAGACTCCATTTAAGCCACCCGCCCAAAAACTGGCGTTAACTCCGCACTCTAGAGCAGTAATAGGCCCCAAAACTTCCGGGGCTAGTTTCAAGTCGGAGGGCTGCTGGGCGTCGTACAAACCATTGATAAAACTGGAAACCCACAAATTTTGCCCTGACTCGCTTACTGCTAACGCTCGAATATCTTGGTTCCCGAGCTTTCCTAACCGTCTCCAGGTTTCAGTGGATAAGTCGACTCGAAATACTCCTCGTGCTGTCCCTATCCAGAGCAGGGTCGTGTTAGATGTCTTTTGAATTGTTAGATCCTGGATCAGGTTACTAAACATGATGGGTGGTTGGTGGGGCGATCGCACACCAATGACATCCGGTGGAGCGTCGGTTAACTGGGAACGATTGGTGGTTGAACTGGCAAACTGAAGTCCCGAGTGGGTGCCAATCCAAATGCCTTCGCCACTAGCAGGGATGAGGCTAGTAACCCAGTCCCAAGCTTTACCATTAACGGGTGTCCAATCTGTTTCGGTTGCCAACCCCACGGTTTTCCCGCAAGCGGCCCATACACCGTTTTCTATTGGCGCTAGGGCTGAAACCTCGGCACGACATACCTTTACTGGATGGAGTTTATCTGTTAACAAATCAATGCGAACTAAGCCATCTAAAGTCCCTAGCCAAAGGTTATTAGCCTGCCTTGTCAGGGTAAGAATTCTTGGGGAGGTATTATAGCGTTGCCAATCTTCCTGCCGATGGAACACCCCTTGGGCCGTACAGAGCCAGATGTCATTTGAGGTTGTAATGGCAAGGGATCGAGGAGGAGTGCTGTGGAGTGGCAATTCAACTAACGTGGGTTCTTTTGTTGGATGGGTCAGTTTGTAAAGTCCCGTATCGGCTCCTACCCACAAATGCCCGGTTTGATCAAGAGTAAAACAACTGACATGAGCATCAGATAAGGTAAGGTAGGGCTGCCAGGTTTCGCCGTCGAGATAACTAAGTCCACTATTTTCGTGAGCCACCCAGGGTTGGCTATTTCCATCCACAGCTACCAATTTGATGGAGTTACCGGGTAAGCCATGCTCACTACTGTAGCGGGTGAAACGCTCCATACCGGAGTGCCAATGTAGAATGCCTCCGCCGGTCGCGAGCCAAAGGTCTCCAGTTGAAGAATCAAGCGACAGGTTACGAATATGGCATTGGCTAGCGAGGTTGAGCCAGTCTGGGTAGCTGGGAGCGGCTAGTTCATGCTGAGGAGCGGCATCTGGAGCAGGAATCGGTAAGTCATCCGTTCGGAGAAGAACCGGCAAATCGTTGGTATAGTTTTGGCTACTCATAGCAAGGCACTCCGCAACTGCTCCCACTCCTGGCGGAGGGTTTCTAGTTCGGCCTCAAGTTCTTGGTTCTGGTCTTCCTGTTGCTCTAGAGCTTGCTGTAAAAACTGCTCCCAGACTTCAGCCCCTTTCTGCTGCTGTTGCCAGAGACCATAACGAGAATCGTTGCGCAATCGGTCTTCGACGCGGGTTAGGGTTTCCACTTGTCGTAGTAAAGAGGCTTCCCAACGTTGGAGGCGGCGGTGCTGATCCAGCAAGCTTTCTTGAACAGGTCTTGCTTGCCAGACCAATTCCCAGGGGGACTGCTCCAAAACCTCTGCTAGGCTAACAGTAGGGTCTTGGCAAAGGGTTTGCAGGTTGGCGAAGAGATCGGCATCATCAATGGAATCTAGGACGTTCAAAAGGTGCTCGTACAAGATATCCTTTTCTACCGCTTCCGGGTCTTTCTCTACTTGAGTCGTCTCCAAAACGTCATCACGGGTGTCTTCTTCGATCAAATCAAAATCGAGCAAGTCATCATCCTGGCCATTTAAACTGTGGATGCGGGTACGAAGATTGCCAATTTCGGCTTGGAGCCGCCTGCAGTGGCGACGGGCTCCCCCAACAACGATCTGAAAAGCCTCGAACGCAAGTTTCAGATTCTCCTCCAGAGGAGAAATCGCCTTTCTAGCTGTTTGGATCTCGGCACGGAGTGCCTTCAGTCGCTCCAGCAGAATATCAATATCCTGCTGGGTAATGGTTTGGGTTGAGGTTGAGTCTGTCATCAGGCGACTCCTTCCATCATCGGAGATTGGGCGAGGCGGTAATGAGCAGGACTATAAAGTCCGTATGCTAGCCCCAGGGGATTATGATGCTTTTCTAGAAAATATAGACGAGTTTCACGAAGTGCCTGCCCCACTGGCATCCGCTGTTCTAGAAAGAAGGTGTAGAATTGCTTGGCAAAAGCCGCAGCGAACAGATCGGGAACTGGGCAAGCTGTGGCAATGATTGAAGCCGCTCCTTGCTGAACAAACATCTCAGGCAGGTTTAAAGTTTTGCGCACTTGATCGCCTCCACCGGCTGACTGGCAGGCGTTCAGAAAAATTAAAGGGTTGCGCTGGAATTGTCCTCTTACTAAATCGAAGGTGAATGCGCTTAACTCAATCACCGGGAGATCAGTTGTAATTGTTTCTTCAAGATCATCTAACAATATAGAAATCAATAAGGTGTCAATTTCAGCTTCTTTGGGTTTACAGTGACAGGCAAAGTGGAGCATATTATGGCTGGCTGTGTTTAGATACTGCAACAGGCTTTCACCGTCCTTAACCTGTGATCGCCCGCCAGACAAATTGAGCAAACAACAGTTATCTTGCTTGGTGACAGCAATTAATTTGCGAATGGCAGGCCACTCTTGCTCATGCGATTGGCTCAAGGTTTGGTGGATGCAAAATAGCATATCCAAGGGTAGATTATGTTCCTTGGCATGACGAGAAATATCACGTTTGGGGGTGAGAATCCGAGCGGGGGTATAGCAGAATCCCCAAAACATCTCTCGTTGAGGATCATTGTGTTCTTTGCCTTGATACAGAACTTCCCAAGGGAAGGGAATTGAGCTAGAGACAAAAGTTGGGGCAGGGATTGGATTGGCGGTCATCTGAAGCTGATCGGTCAATAATTGGCGCGCCTCTTCATCCCGAAAGAATCTTTGATAGGCTAATGTTCCCCACTTAGCAAGTTCAATGAGTTGTTGCTGACAAAAGTCTGGGTCTAAATCCAAACTTTTTTTAGATTTTACTTCTAAACGCCTAAAGCATTGCAATATGCTGCTTGTGAACTTTAGGAGTTCGTCATCACTTGAAGTTCTGTCAAAGGGGAATGGATAGTGAGAAATCCGATATTCCTCTTTGAAAATTGTAATCGGTAGGTAAGAGGAAATGATCTGAGGCTGGATAGCACTAGTGAGTCCGCCCATAATCAGCAATTTCCCCCATAGTTAATATTGAGGGCAAAGGTCAGACTCTGAACCAGTCGCCTTCCATCCACAAAATAGACCTGGATCAAAGCAGATTCCTCAGTAATGTCTGTTGGCACAGCAAGATTAAACCAGCCTAAGTAATTGCCGTTAGGCAGAATTCTGAGCGGAATCGATGCACTTGGCATAACTTCCAAGCCAGAGGCTGAAATGCTCGCCTGTAAATCACCGAACGTAAGGTTTTCTGCCACTTCGATCACGCGCTCCTCATGCCAGACGGGAGGTGTGCGCCGGAGACTAACCTTGAATCGGATGGTAGAACCGGGAGGGACGGGATCGTTGATGTCCTGACCGATGGGTTCTACCACAGCATAGCCTTGCCCCTGGACGGGTCGGTAGGGGCGTGCCATGGGGTCGCCAAAGAGGAGATACGCCAGCCAGTCAAGGGAATCCGGGACGGCGGCACGGGCAAGCCGACGAGCCGTTTGGAAGGCTCCTCCCAGAGAATCGCCTTTCCAGAGGGCGTGGTAGAAGCTACTCACAAAAGCAGCTTCGGTTGCAGGGTTGACTGCCCAAAGAGAACCGACAAAGGCACTGCATCCAGCTCGAATGAAGGTAGCAGCCCAGGTTTGTTGCAGGTGGGTGAGTTCAGGCTGATCCTGGCGGAGATAGCTTAGGGTGATAAGGGGGTGGTTGCGGCGCAGGCTAAGTTTGATGGGGCGAATTTTCTGGTCGATGTCCACCTCTGCCACAGCAATATCCAGCGGAACGGGGGCATCCTGGCGGTCTGCATCTGCGGTTGATTGCCCCATACGGATCAGGTGTAAGCCTCGCATGGCCTCGGTGGTAGCCAAATCATCCAAGACACCGCCTGTCAGAATTAGGGGCGGGGGCGCACCCGGAGGCTCCAGCAGGGTCGCCCAGACTTCGGGCTGCTCGACGTTGGCGTAATGGGCAATGTTAATGGCACCGACGGGGAATTCGTAGGGGTGGGCGTTGTTGAGATCCCAAAGCCAGTGCCCTATGATAAACCGCTCACCCAAAAACTCTTGTCCGTTGTGGAGCAGTGTCCAGGGAAACTGAGCATCCTGGTCTGCAAGGATTAGCAGGGTGAGTGCCTGATAACGATTTAGGTTGCGGAGGTCGGTTTGCAGTTCGGAGGGGAACAGATGTTGGAATAAATATTGGCCTAGTGAGGTGAGATGGGAGCGTCCATCGGTGGGAAGCGTATCAGATAGGGTTTCAAGTTCGGTTTGCAAGAGTTCATGTACCTGTTCTAGCCAGGAAGCTGATAGGGGCTGGGATTGGTAGCTAATGCCAGGAGTTAGGAGTGATGAAGCGCGAAAGCTCCTGAGATGGTAACGGAAGGTGCAGACTGAAGCAGTTTCGTTCCACAGAGTTTGAACCTGGAGAACCAGATCAGGCTGGGAAACAGGACGAGGTTCAGCTTTGATGCTGGTGTTGAGGAAGGTGGATTCTTCTAAGCCAATGACCTGAACGGTGGCTTCCAGGGTTGTTGTAAATGTATCCCCTTGGTAGAGTTCGGCAGTGATAGTAGAAGTGCCAGGGCGAAGAGCTACCAATCGAAAGCTGGCTGTTTGGGAGATTTGTTGAGTGGCCATATGTAAGCCAAGTGGGAAGCTGGCTACACTGTCTCCTTTGACTTGAAAGCCAGTCGCATTTAGAAGTATATTAATTTCATTACCAGCTATCTCGTTAGATGGAATCTCAATGAGATGGTTATGTTCACTGACATCTCGAAAATCTTGAAGTTTGATAGCAATCTCTAACTCTTCGCCAATTGAAACTATAGTTTTAGAACTATTTAACAAAACGATATAAGTGACTTTCTCAGAAGCAGCTTTTAGCTCTTTATTAAAGGCAATGTTTGCTCTATCTTTAAGATCTTGGCCAACCGTTTCGCCTAGTCCTAAATCTTGCTGAAGCGATGATAAATCTTCCTGAGAGATAACCGGAGACATAACAGGGGCTTCAACCTGAAGTCCTAGATCGTCCAAAACTCTCGACTTAATGCAGTCAGCGACATTCGGCTGAATATATAACTCTTGCTGAAGCTGCTTCAAGGTAGCCATATCACTATCCACGAGTTCAGCATTGTCACGCAAGAGCGATCGCACTTCTTCTTCGTAGTCATCTAAACTATGACGATAGTCTTGTTCTGCATCTCGCTCAATCATCTGAATGTCTTCAGCTTCAAGATCCAGTGACGTCTGCAACTCATGGAGAGACGAGCGATCGCTTGCGTCAATACTGAGAGTCTGGTTGTTGCTGCAATCATACCGCCGCAATACGCTGTCAAACGTATTTTGATACTGTAGCTGAGCGTAATGATAGGCCTGCTTAATGCCATGACTAACCTTACCACTCAGCCCTAACTCATCCCGAAGTTGTGCTAATCTGACCGCTGCATCTGCACTGAGGGTTGATCCAGTTATCTCGCGCGTTGCTTGACTGTAGACCAAACGATACGTTCGACGATGGCTATGATAAATATCCTGTTGCTCAGCTACGATATGCTCTACAATGCTATCGCTGAGCTGAAACTCTGCCTGCATTTGAGTGAGTTGATCAGATTGCCATGTATCATGCTGATGCAACTGTTGTGCTATAACTTCAGCCAAGATCGTCACCTCAGATTGAAAGCGATCGCTCTCCTCTTGAATAATGCTATCTTTAACTGCTTTTCCTAGACCTAACTGAAGCTCCAGCAACTGATGATCTTGCACCTCACCCCACTGGTGTAGATGTTCGAAAACCTCTGCCTTAAAGGTTTCACAATCTTCATTAAAGGCAGTTTGTGCTTTATCTTCAAGATCCTGGCAAACCGTTTCGCCTAGTCCTAACTCTTGCTGAAGTGATGATAACTCCCCTTCGTTGAAGGTTCCTGAGCTATGCAGTTGATCTGCAGCTCGCTGGCCATATCGTTGGCGATCGCTATCAAAGTCTTCAGCGACCGTCTGGGCGATCGCTTTGATCACCTCATAACCTAAATGGAGTTTGAGCTGGCGAGCGCGCAAGACCTCCTGATTACAGTGCCCATCCTCATATAAATCTATCTGATAGGCATTTTTATAGTCAGACCAATGTTCGCGGAATTGTTGATCAACATTGACTTGCACCGACTGGATGACAATATCCCCAAGTCCCAGTTGGCGTTGAAGTACCTTCAAACGCTCTATGTCTCGCTGCCCATCATCATGCAAGTCAGCAAAGTCAGCATCATAGTACGTTTGGCGATCGCGCTGAAATTCATCCTGGATGTCTTGATGAACCTGAATAACAACCTCATCGCCTAGCGGAAAATCACGCTGATGATCTCGTAAATGCGCGCGTTCAACAGCCTCATCATCATATAAATCAGCCTTGTAGAGATCAGCATAGGCATGACGGATATCTTGAAAGGTGTGGCTAACCTCATCTTCGATCGATTGAACAACGCGATCGCCAAGCTTTAATTCAGCCTGTTGTTTGGTTAGCAGAGCTTGGTTAAATCTCCCATGCCCAAAAAGCTGCTCTTTTGCTTGAGAACGATAGCTTTGCCGATTCTTCTCAAAATACTCTTGCTCTTGCTCCAGGATGGCATTGACAACGGCACGCCCAAACTGAAAACTCTTCGCTTGGGGCTGAAGATATTGGTTTGCCTCATCTATACTCGCTGCTGTTTGATGAAAATAATCTGCACAGGCCTGCCGATACAGATGTTGATCATGCTCAAAGGCTTGATCTTCCTCAGCCGTGATGGTCTGGATAATGACATTTCCAAGTCCTTTCTCTGCCTGAAGTGCCAAAAGCTTCGTGCGATCGCGTTGATTCAGACTCCCATTTTTCCGCAACGCTGCAGCATATTGTATTCGGTACTCCTGTTTATCCTTAATCAGTTTCTCAACAACCCCACGCTCAATCATTTCTAGAAACGATTCATTGAGGTTAAGACTGTCAATCCCCGTATCTTGACGAAGATTTACAATATCGGACTCGCGAAGGTCAATCTTCTTTGTATACATGACGCTTGAGTCCTGCTTCGTATTTTTCAATAATTGACTGAACCGTTTGAATAAAATCGTTCTCGATGGACTGAACCTTGGGCGACTTTAAGAGCCAGTCTTGAGCCAGTTGGTCAAGACGTTGGCGATCGCCTTCAGAAATTCGAGGTGGATATTGCCGTTGATAACAATAACTAAAGGCATTGAGATAGCGGCTACGTTGTT
>NZ_JACSWB010000133.1 GCF_016888135.1 Leptolyngbya sp. CCY15150 | reverse complement strand
AGCGATCGCTCTCTCTGTAGCTAGACCGTCTTCATTCGGATGCAACTGGCTGCGATCGCCTCCCAACTTCAATCCCTCAAAACGGCCTTCTTTGATGCCTGTGCAGATCTCGATAGAACGTCACTCAAACTCGACTCGGCTGTTATGTCTCGCACGTTAACGGTTGGTCAGTAGGACGACCCAAACAACATCCTCGAACAGGAACAACGGCTCAAGCAACTCAGCCGTTGCACCACACATGAGCCAACGGACGGACGACAAATGACTTGGTCTATTCGACTTTCTGTTTAGTCACGCTGGTGATAGCGATCGCTATCACCGGTTGCCTATTGACTCGGTAGTTGAAGGGGATGCTGGCATCGCGGACAGCAGGATAGGAGCAATAGCGGATGTTGCTCGCCGTCAGGGCGCTTGACCACATCTGCTGAAGTCGAGCGCTCGCTACTATCCTCATCGGGGAAAGCTGCTGCCGTTGCACTCGCTTGGGACAACGCTGACAAGATGGACTTGCCCAGTACCATACAATGGGCGATCGCTCTCCTAACATCAATGACCGATGACCGATAACTCCCGCTCAGGCAATTGGCGCGGCGAAAGCGTCCCAGGAAACAGAAGCAGAAGACTTGGCGACAAACAGTCAATGTAGTCATGGCAAGCGCGGAGGGCGTTGAGGAGCGATAGGTGTTCGATTTCTAGGTTTTGGCAGGATGGACTGACGCTGGGCTAATCCGGTGGCGCTGGGGGGATCAATGCCCAGGTGTGGTGGGATAGTGGCTATATCCTTGTTCGGCGGCGTGGATCTCGACTTGTTGGGCAATTTGCGCACGCCTGGTCTGGCGTATCCCTCGATTCCCTTGCCGGTCATGCTTGATAAGGTAGTCTTGCCACCCTGAATCGGTTTTATGATGTCCGGCATCGGCACGTTCTCTACGGCTTAGACCGCTTGCGCCTTGCGTTCGATCATGACTGACTAATCGTTTTAGGTTTTAGATGAGTTATGCGCAGCCGATGACGGGTGGGGCGACTCCCTAAAATGATGCGATCGCTATAGCCCTGGTCAGACTTGATTTCTAACTACTGCAATGACAAATAGCGTGGCACGGTTTCTGCTTTTCTTGCAATGAGGACACCTCTAGTTTCGGGACGCAACTGAAGTGCCACGCTATTTGTCATCAACTCGTCAGGAATATATTAATTCCCCATAGACGGAATGCCTTATTAGACAAGGGTTTAGTCACTTCTAGGTGACGATTTTGTGTGCCACGCTATTTGTCATCAAT
>NZ_JACSWB010000132.1 GCF_016888135.1 Leptolyngbya sp. CCY15150 | reverse complement strand
GCAATCAACAACGGCATTTTCGACGTTCCCCTGCAGCTTATTTAGCTAACCTGGAGCAGAAGGCTCTCCAGCTAGTTTTGCCGCCCTAGTTTTTTTGGAGTCAGCACAGATCCAGAGGATCAACGTCAGGGTCGGCTGAAAGAGCAGATTCCCGGCATTCGATTTTTCTGGGATATCGATTGTTCTCTCAGTCAACAGTTTGGCGTTGTTGGCGAAACAGGTCAATATCATTCCTGTACATATTTACTTGATGAGCGCCTACGGGTTTTAGCAGTTGTCCCTGTCCAACCTCAGCCGCAAACCCATATTCCCCAACTGCTCGATATATTGTCTCAACTGCCGAACTTGCCTGAAGGATTAGCTACGGTTCAAGCTCCAGTTTTAGTCATACCTCGTATTTTTGAACCAGAGTTGTGTGAGGACTTGATCGCCTACTACGATCAGCTAGGAGGTGAAGCGTCTGGATTTATGAGAGATATGAATGGTAAGACTGTACAAATTTCAGATCCAAGCTTCAAGCGTCGGCAAGATCAGGAAATTTTGAATCAAAACCTGCGCAATATGGCTATGTTTCGCATCCACGATCGCTTAGTGCCTGAGATAGCCAAGGCTTTTCAATTTCACGCTACCCGTATTGAGCGCCATATCATATCTTGCTATGATAGTATCACAGGGGGATTTTTTCGCCCTCATCGAGATAATACAACCAAAGGGACAGCCCACCGTCGATTTGCTGTATCGCTTAATCTCAATACAGGGGCTTACGACGGTGGGCTATTGCGTTTTCCAGAGTTTGGGCGTCAAACCTACAGCGCACCGGCAGGTGGTGCCGTTGTCTTTTCCTGTTCATTGCTGCATGAGGCAACGCCCGTGACAGCGGGGCGACGATATGCCTATCTACCTTTTCTGTATGATGATGCAGCGGCCCAAGTACGAGAGCAAAACCAACACTTTTTAGATCATGCATCTGCCAACCGTTCTGTTTCTTCTCAGACCCAATCACCGGATAAGGGTAGACGTGGCTTCATGCCGATCGCTCGTTCAAAACGGAAGCCTTAGAAGAAGATGGGGCGTTACTGAATTGCGATATGGCTGGCTTTAACGAACTGTCAGCATCTTACTCACATTCCGACTTTATATCTTCATTCAGCAACGCCGAAGATCGCTCTCTGGGATCGTTTATCCCTTGTCAAAGAGGCTTACTAGCAAGTTCAACGTGTAGGTTCTACGGCTATTCTAGACGCGGCGTCCTGTCAGCAAATTATAAACAATGCCGATTAATGCCAACACTAGCAGCAAGTGGATTAATCCCCCACCAATGCTGACCGAAAAGCCTAGTAACCAAAGAATGATCAGAACAACAACTGCTGTCCAGATTAAGTTAACCATGATAGTTCTCTGTTGTAATAGATCTGGCCTGATGAAAGTAGTAACATTTGAGCCCAGTTGAAACAGAATGACGAGAACAACTGGGCAAGATACTTAGGTATAAATAAATACTTTATACACCTTTATACCCCAAAACTACGTGCACTGGTTCTTCACTAAGACGTTTAGTTGAACATATCTTGAATTCTGTCTTTCACGTCTTCCACAACATTGCGGGCTTCTCCCTCAGCTTGCTTGGCTTGGCCCATGAGCTGATCTTGGCGATCGCCCGTGACATTACCCATAGCTTCTTGGGCTTTACCACCAACGATATCTGAAGCAGCTTTTGCGCGATCTGATAGACTGTCGATGCCATCCTTGGCATCTTCTACTACATTACGAGCTTGGCTTTCAACCTGCTTGGCCTTCCCCATCAGTTGATCTTGGCGATCGCCTGTTACGTTACCAATCGCCTCTTGGGTTCTGCCTTCAGCACCCTTAGCAACCGCTTCAGCGCGTCCCATAGATGCAAGATAGGTGGATGAGCCTGTGGATGACGTAGGCAGCATGGAAGCCCAGCTAGTGGCAGAACCAAGACCAAGCGTCATCATCGTTGTAAACACCACAGCTAGAGTGGCTAAACAAAAGCGACGAATTTTTTGCATGAACATCATAGAGTTAATCTCCCAACATTTTCTACAGTGTCACAACTCATAAACACGCGTGAGCTATCAGCGATAAAACACGGTGTTTATGGTGTGATAGCATCAGCCCACAGCAATTTCCCGTCAGTTCCATCCATTAAGATGATAGACAAGTCATCATGTTAGGCTGATAGCTTTATATCTTCGGCGATTGATTATCTAGAGCGATCGCCCCAGATAATTACTAGATGATTGACTAATCAATCGCTTTCTTGACTTCATCTTTCACATCTTCACCAGCATTACGAACCCTTGCTTCACCTTGCTTGGCTTTGCCTTCGAGCTGATCTTTGGTGTCGCCAGTGACATTGCCCTTAGCTTCTTGAAGCTTACCTTCAACGTTCTTAGCGGCTGCTTTGGCTTTATCTGCTAATCCCATGATTGTCTCCTAGACTAATTTTTGAACTCAAGGCTTGTTGAACCGTAGGTTGTTAACAACATTGCCTACTTATCAGAGTAGAGCGTTCACATCATAGACTCACTCTACCTTTAGGATGAATTATCTAAATACGATATTAATCGTAACCTCAAGCTATCGTAACTTCAAGGTTTAGACATCATCCCCTGTTGGACAACAAGACTTAATGCAAGAAAACAATCAACATAGCTGTAAATGTTTAACCATGTGAAAATTTCCTTGTTAAACTTAGCTTAAGCGATGATGCCAAGTCAGTTCATCTACCTTAGGTGTGAAATAATATTTTCCAATGCTCCGTATTTTGGCGGAGAGACAGGCAGACCCTTAAGACGAGAGGGCACGGTCTAAACTTGAGTACCGGACAACATCACAGGCTTACTGTAGCGATCTTGGATAGGCAATAGTGCTACTATCTTAGAGGAAACGCTCAAGCGTTAGTTGATAAAGTATTGATACAAAGCAGCCTCGTCCGTTTCTAGCGCTTGCTCTAAGTGCCTAGATGATGGATAGAGCTGATGTTAACGGTATGACCTCTATTGCGCTGGCTATTGTCATTCTAGTTGTGGTTGTCGTCGTGATATCTCGCTCTCAGCGAAGGAAGCGTGGACTATCGCGACCCCGTTCCTCATCCACGTCCCAGTCTCGATCGCTGCCACAAACCAAAAAGCAACTCATACGTTTGAATGGCGGCAACCGTGCTGTAGCACTACGGTTAGTTGAACAACTACGACAACGCTATCCGGAGCGCTCGGAGCAATGGTATTGGGAAAAAGCGATTTTTGATATCGAACGCGATCGCCGAGTCTAATCAATTTGGTTACGGCAGGTCTCCCTCCGGAGACGTCAAAGGGAAGGGCGATCGCGTCCTAGGAGATAGGTCAATAGACAGACTCGCTATGATGTCTGGATCAGATCGTCGATGGTGCTGAGCTTCGTCGAACGCACATTACTCTGCATCTTGGACGATGATGTTCTCTTCTTCAGGCAGTGAATAGACAAAGCTAACCTGAAGGTCAAGCTTAAAATAGCCTGATCGCCACGGTTCTCCTGGAATCAGCATATCTGCGTCATAGCGCCCATCTAGCAAATCACTCATTTTTCCACCCACGGTGCTTGTGGATCGCACCGTTCCCTTGACCTTGCTCAGCCAGTCGCCGATGTCGATCACAGTCGCCGATGCACGGTTATAGCGCTTGTCATTGAATTTGATGATCGCTGTTTTGGCAACCAAGCGCTGGTCAACAGGAATGGAGACTAGGCGATCGCCATTACCAACGTCCGCTGTACCTCGATCCTGCGGAATGGACGCCACCTCCAAGCGATCGAGTTCTGCCTCAATGGCCGCCCGACAAATTTCTGACCAGTTTGTCTCTACGTTGGCCATTTGTGCCTTCAAGTCGTCTGGCACATAGATATTGATGCTTGCCATAGGTTGTTTTTGCTGATGGGAAACCATGTGCATATAGCCTAACTCAACTATGCGCATATTAAAACTGCAATATATGCGCATAAGCATGTGCTACCTCGACAGCTACCATGGCACCGCCCCTCCATCATGAGCAGCACTACAAAAACCGGCCTCTGATCCATTCCTCAATAATGTGACATGGATCACTGGTAAAACTGCGGACGATCATGCCCAGATCTGATCCGCATTCCATGAAAGCCTCGGTATAATCACTCGTGCTATGCCAGCAGCATCACGGGTTTCCTAAGCGATCGCCCCCATAATAAACCTAGGTTGAAACAACGAATCAACGGGCTAGTTCATCGTAGGGAGTTGGTCATCATGGGTTGGAAAGTGGGGTGCAAAGTTGCTTGTCATGATCCGCTGCGGGGCTATCTGGAAGGATATGTGGAAGCTCTAACCTCCAGCGTGACGTCCGGCTATGCTCTGATTATGGTGCTGCCGACCAAGGCATGGAACTACGGACAAGATGGTGGTTCTCTGCGTAGCCTCGAACGTCGGGGTTGGCACTTGGTCGAAGCTGCCTAGAAGCATTGAATGCAGAATGTCCCAGCCGTGAATCTTCGACCGGACTTGATACCCCGTTCCAACATCAGCATCAATGTGCATGAGCTCCCTTCAACACAAATCCCCGACCTGTTGACAGCATCGGGGATCTCGCATTCCATACGTTATCTATCAGTCGTCCATGGGATCACCTAGGGAAGTTCTGTCCGCCCCATGAGGAAGCGATCGCATTCCCGAGCGGCTCCCCGCCCTTCGTTGATCGCCCAGACCACAAGACTTTGTCCTCGACGACAGTCGCCAGCGGCAAATACGCCAGGAATGCTGGTGGTATAGTCACCCTCCTCGGCTTTTACGTTGCTTCTACCGTCCTGATCCAAGCCCAGGGCATCAATCAAGGGTTGCTCGGGGCCGAGGAAGCCCATGGCAAGCAACACTACTTGGGCAGGAATGACTGCCTCGGTGCCGGCAATCGGTTGGGGGGAGAAGCGTCCCTGCTCATCACGTACCCACTGCACTTGAACGGTGTGTACGGCTTTAACGTGACCGTTATCGTCACCCTCAAACTTCGTGGCGGTGGTGATATAAGCACGGGGGTCGCTGCCAAATCGAGAAGCCGCTTCCTCTTGCCCGTAGTCCATTTTGTAGACTTTAGGAAATTCCGGCCAGGGATTGCTAGAAGCCCTGGTTTCAGGTGGCTTGGGCATGATCTCGATCTGGGTGACGGTGTTGCAGCCATGGCGGATGGAGGTGCCAACGCAGTCGGTGCCCGTATCGCCACCGCCGATGATCACCACATCTTTACCTGCGGCAGAAATATAGTCCTCGGTGGCATCGCCTTGGAGAACGGTGCGGGTATTGCCGGTGAGGAATTCCATGGCGAAGTGAATCCCCTGAAGCGATCGCCCCTCAATGGGCAAGTCTCGCGGGCGGGTAGCACCGGTGCAAAGCAGGACGGCATCGTAGTCTTGGGTCAGCGTCTCAGCACTAATGTCGCGACCCACCTCAGTGTTGCAGACGAAGGTAATACCCTCGGCTTCTAAGACATCCAGGCGGCGCATCACCACCTCTTTTTTATCCAACTTCATGTTGGGGATGCCATACATCAACAGTCCACCGGGGCGATCGGCTCGTTCATAGACCGTCACCCAATGCCCGGCTTGGTTGAGCTGATCCGCCGCCGAGAGACCGGCTGGCCCCGATCCAATCACCGCTACTTTCTTGCCGGTGCGCTGGGCGGGAGGATTGGGGGTAATCCAGCCCGATTCCCACCCCTTTTCGGCGATGGAATATTCGATATTTTTGATGGTCACCGGCGGATTGGTGATGCCTAGGACGCAGGCTCCTTCACAGGGAGCTGGGCAAACCCGTCCGGTGAATTCAGGAAAGTTATTGGTTTTATGGAGGCGATCGAGGGCATCTTGCCAACGCCCGCGATAGACTAGGTCATTCCACTCGGGAATTAGGTTGTTAATTGGGCAACCGCTGGCCATGCGGCTCAGGGTGATGCCGGTGTGGCAGAAGGGCGTACCGCAGTCCATGCAGCGGGCCCCTTGGGTTTTGAGGTTCTCCTCCGCCATGGGCAGGTGAAACTCATCCCAGTTGCGGATCCGATCCTGGGGGGCGACCTCAGCGGCATTTTCCCGCAGGTAGTCAATAAAGCCGGTTGGTTTTCCCATAGTTGCAGTGTTCTCAACAGGTAGTGGCAATAGGTCAAATAAGAACAGGTTGGACGAAACCAACGTCTCGTCCAACCCCGTGAGACGGTTAGCTGCCGCCAATGCGGGCAACATCGCGGGCATTTTCCTCAAAGGCCGCTGAGAGGGCTTCATCACCGCTTAATCCATCGGCGATCGCATTTTGGATATGCTGCAGAACGCGCTTGTAGTCGCGGGGCATGACCTTCACAAACCGAGGTACCATGGCATCCCACTCAGCCAGAATCTGCAAGGCCTTGGCGCTTTGGGTATAGTGGGCATGTTTTTCAATCAAATCATGCACATCCCGGATCTCTTCCGGATTTTCTAGATGTTCTAGCCCCACCATTTGGGGGTTGCAGCGCTGGTCAAAATCCCCGGCTTCGTCGAGCACGTAGGCAATGCCGCCGCTCATGCCCGCCGCGAAGTTGCGCCCAGTGGGGCCAAGAACCACCACTTTACCGCCGGTCATGTATTCACAGGCATGGTCGCCCACGCCTTCCACCACCGTTTCCACCCCGGAGTTGCGGACGCAGAAGCGTTCTCCCACCAGTCCTCGAATGTAGGCTTCGCCGCTGGTAGCACCATAGAGGGCAACGTTGCCGGCGATGATATTTTCTTCAGCAACAAAGGTGGAGGCTTTGGAGGGATAAAGAATGATCTTACCGCCGCTCAGTCCCTTACCCACATAGTCGTTGGCATCGCCCTCTAGCTCTAGGGTGACGCCACGGGGCACAAAGGCTCCAAAGCTTTGTCCCGCCGTGCCTTGGAAGTGGAGATGGATGGTGTCATCTGGTAAGCCATCCCAATGGCGCTTGGTGATTTCGTTGCCGAGGATGGTACCCACCACGCGATGAATATTGCGAATAGGTAAGGTAGCGCGAACTGGTTCACCCTGTTCAATGGCAGATTGACAGAGATCCAGCAGAGTGGTGATATCCAGAGACTTATCTAAGCCATGATCCTGAGGGATTTGGCAGTAGCGACCCACAGAATCATCCACGTCGGGCTGGTGCAGGATCTTGGAGATATCCACGCCCTTGGCTTTCCAATGGCTGATGGCCTTGCGGGCCTCTAGGATATCGGTGCGGCCGACCATCTCGGGAATGGTGCGGAAGCCAAGCTGGGCCATAATTTCCCGAAGCTCCATGGCGATGAAGCGCATGAAGTTGACCGTATGCTGGGGATCGCCGGTGAAGTTTTTCCGCAGCTCTGGATTTTGGGTGGCCACGCCCACGGGGCAGGTATTTTTATGACAAACCCGCATCATGATGCAGCCCAGAGTCACCAAGGGAGCGGTGGAGAATCCATATTCTTCTGCACCCAGCAGGGTGGCGATCGCCAAGTCCCGTCCGGTTTTCATTTGTCCGTCTGTTTCTACAGCGATGCGGCTGCGCAGGTTGTTGAGTACCAGGGTTTGATGGGTTTCAGCCAGACCCAACTCCCAGGGAAGACCCGCGTGCTTAATCGACGTTTGCGGCGAGGCACCGGTACCGCCATCAAAGCCAGAAATCAGCACCACATCGGCATGGGCCTTGGCTACTCCAGCGGCAATGGTGCCCACACCCACCTCAGAGACCAGCTTGACGCTGACCCGCGCCGCCCGGTTGGCATTTTTCAGATCATGGATCAATTCTGCCAAGTCTTCGATGGAATAGATATCGTGGTGGGGCGGCGGGGAAATTAGACCGACACCGGGGGTGGAGTGGCGCACCTTAGCAATCCAGGGATAGACCTTGAGACCGGGAAGCTGTCCGCCTTCACCGGGCTTAGCCCCCTGGGCCATTTTGATCTGTAGCTCGCGCGCCTGGGATAGATATAGACTGGTGACGCCAAAGCGCCCGGACGCCACTTGCTTGATGGCGCTGTTTTTCGAGTCGCCCTGGTCATTCGTCCAGGTATAGCGCTCCGGATCTTCGCCACCTTCCCCCGTATTCGATCGCCCCCCAATGCGGTTCATGGCGATCGCCAAGGCCTCATGGGTCTCCTTGGAAATCGACCCGTAGCTCATGGCCCCGGTCTTAAAGCGGGTCATGATCGTTTCAATCGGTTCCACCTCGTCGATGGGAATGGGCTGGCGGTCTTTGAAGTCCAGCAGATCCCGCAGGCGGAAAAATTTCTGACCATCGGCATTGATCAGGGCAGAATACTGCTTATACAGGTCGTAGTTGTTCTCCCGCACCGCCTGCTGCAGCAGGTGAATCGACTGGGGACTGAGCAGGTGCTCTTCACCGTCCTTACGCCATTGATATTCACCGCCCACATCCAAGGTGGGATGGGCCAAGGGGCGATCGGGGAAGCCATGGTGGTGGCGCAGCAGGGCTTCCTGGGTAATCACCGCTAGATCCACCCCCTCAATGCGCGAGGCTGTCCAAGAGAAGTAGCGATCGATCACCGATTGATTGAGACCAATGGCTTCAAAGATCTGCGCGCCCCGATAGCTCTGGATGGTGGAAATGCCGATCTTCGAGCCGATCTTGATCACGCCCTTGGTGACCGCCTTGATGTAGTTCTTGCAGGCGGTGGCGTAGTCCACACCGGGTAGGCTCTGGTCGGCCACCATATCCCCCAGGGTTTCGAAGGCCAGGTAGGGGTTGATCGCCCCGCAGCCATAGCCAATCAGCACCGCAAAGTGATGGACTTCTCGGGGTTCGCCCGATTCTAGAACCAGCCCCACGCGGGTGCGGGTGCCGGTGCGGATCAGATGATGGTGCAGCCCTGCCACGGCCAGCAGAGCCGGAATCGCAGCGTGGTCAGCATCCACAGCGCGATCGCTCAAGATGAGTAAGGCCGTTCCTGAGGCGATCGCTTCGTCTGCTTGACGATAGAGATCCTCCAAGGCGGCCTCCAGCCCCTTCACTCCCGCTTCAGCCGGGAAGGTTATGGGTAGGGTTGTGGAACAAAATGGCCCCGTCTTCAGCGCCTTGAGCTTGGCCAAGTCTTCATTACTGAGCACCGGCGTTTTTAGCTTGATCAACTGACAGCTCTGAGGCGCAGGCTTCAGCAAATTGCCCTCGCTGCCAATGGTGGTAATCGGCGAGGTGACGATTTCTTCCCGAATCGAGTCAATCGGCGGATTGGTCACCTGGGCAAACAACTGCTGGAAGTAGTCGTAGAGCAGCTTCGGTCGGTTGGACAACACCGCCAGGGGCGTATCGGTTCCCATAGCCCCGATCGCCTCCACCCCGTTTTGCCCCATGGGCATCAGCAACAGCCGCAGCTCCTCAAAGGTATAGCCAAAGGCAATCTGCCGCTGCCGCAGGTTCGTAGACTCAAGGGTTGGCACCGGCGCATCGGGAAGCTGACCTAGTTCCACCAAATACTGATCCAGCCACTCACCATAGGGCTGTTCGGTGGCCACCTGCTGCTTCAGCTCCTCATCGGAGACAATCCGCCCTTCCTCCATATTCACCAAGAACATCCGCCCCGGCTCCAGCCGTCCTTTATAGGCGATGCGCTCCGGCTCAATGGGCAACACCCCGGCCTCCGACGCCATGATCACCAAATCATCCTTGGTGACGTAGTAGCGTGCGGGCCGCAGACCGTTGCGATCGAGCACCGCCCCCATCATGGTGCCGTCGGTGAAGGCAATAGATGCCGGCCCATCCCAGGGTTCCATCAGACAGGAGTGATATTCATAAAACGCCCGCTTCTCAGCGCTCATCGACTCATGCCCCGACCAGGGTTCAGGAATCATCATCATGACGGCATGGGGAAGCGATCGCCCCGTCAGAGCCAGCAGTTCTAGGGTATTGTCAAAAATCGTCGAGTCGCTGCCCTCAATATTGATCAGCGGCTGCACCCGCTTCAGGTCATCCCCAAAGTAGTCCGACTCAAACATCGCCTGCCGGGCATGCATCCAGTTGATATTGCCGCGCAGGGTGTTGATTTCACCGTTGTGGGCAATGTAGCGATAGGGGTGAGCCCGCTCCCAACTGGGGAAGGTATTGGTGCTAAAGCGAGAGTGAACCAGACCGAGGGCGCTAGCAAAATCCGGATCCTGGAGATCGGGGTAATACTGCCCCACCTGCACCGGCATCAGCATGCCCTTGTAGACAATAGTGCGGCAGGAAATGCTGCTGGGATACCAAAAGGCATTGATCCCCGCCACCCGAATGGCCACGTAGGCCCGCTTACGAATCACGTAGAGCTTGCGCTCAAAGGCCCAATCGTCGTCTAGACCAGGATGGCGCTGGATGAACACCTGCTCCATGAACGGCTCACTGGCCTGGGCCGTTTCGCCCAAGGTCTCGTTGCACGTGGGCACATCCCGCCAACCGATGACCGTCTGTCCCTCTTCCTCCACAACCTGGGCAAAAATCTCGCGGCTGCGCTGACGTACAGCAGGGTCGGGGGAGGAAAAAATCATCCCGACGCCATATTGCCCCGGTGTAGGTAGATCAAAACCAAGCTGACCGGCCACCTTTTGCATGAAGCCATGGGGCACTTGGGTGAGAAGCCCAGCCCCGTCACCGGTATTGGGTTCAGCCCCAACTGCACCCCGGTGATCTAAGTTCAAAAGGATCGTCAATGCTTGGTCAACAATGGAATGAGACTGAGCCCCCTTCATGTTCACCACGAACCCGACCCCGCAGGCGTCGTGTTCAAATTGGGGGTCGTAGAGGCCCTGTTTCGGCGGCGGAGTGTGACTGTTCATTTATCAAGGATTGATCACGACATGAAACCCCTAGAACTCGATCAAAACCTGATGGATGTTCTAGGTTTCTTCGGATGATCGCTGCTCATCGTTAGACTCGTATTCTCTAACAAGAAACCGATTCGCTACTGCCTCTTAATAAAATCGTCAGAGTCTAGGGGTGGTCTCTGCATTATTTCTTTGCAATTGAAACCCAAGTGGCCCCTATTTTTCATCAAATCGCGACATTTTTAAATCCGATTTCATGCATTAGCTCATAAATGCCGGTCTAGAAGCCTGGAATCTAGACTGGTTCTATACCAGGGATAGCTGCTCAGCGAAGAGCCTAGGTTAGTCCCTTGTCAAACTCTTTTTTCTCTGATAGTTTCATAAAAAGACCGATCGGTCTCTTAGATACATCCTAACCATGGCAAAAGCTGCAGAAACCAAATTGACGATCATCCGGCAAGCAGCGGATGTGTTTAACCAGCAGGGCTATGCAGGCTCGTCCATGGCGGACATTATGCAGGCAACCGGGCTGAAAAAAGGCGGTATTTACAACCACTTTGCCAGCAAAGACGAGTTGGCGATCGCTGCCTTTGAGTTTGCAGTTCACCAAGTTAGCCGCCGCTATATCCAGGTTCTGAAAGACCATCGAGGGGCGATCGCCCGTCTCAAGGCTGTCGTTCATACCTTTGTGACCAACCTAGATGATCCACCCATTCAAGGGGGTTGCCCATTGCTCAACACCGCCATCGAGAGTGATGACACCCACCCGATCCTGCGCCAGCGGGTGCAGGCCGCCATGGACGAGTGGCGTAAGCTGATCCGTCGGATTGTGGAAAAAGGGGTGGCGGCAGGAGATCTGCAGCCAGAGATCCAAGCTGATGGAGTGGCGACGTTGCTGATCGCCACCCTCGAAGGAGCCCTGATGCTCACCCAGCTCTACGGCGATCGCATTCATCTGCAGCGAGTCCAGGCGCACTTGAACGACTATATCGATCAGTTGCAGCGGTCTTGATCCCCATGGACTGAAGGCGATCGCTGCCGAACCACTGATACTCTTACCCTAAAAAAGACCGATCGGTCTTGCTTTTCACCCCATCCCCAGGAGACTCCATGCTGACGTTTTACTACCATCCCCTGTCCCCCTTTGCCCGCCGCGTTTGGATTGCCCTTCTCGAAAAAGGACTTGCCTTCGAGCCCGTTGTAGTGAACCTCAATGGCGATCAGTTTCAGCCCGAGTTTCTGTCCCTCAATCCCTTTCACCATGTACCAGTCCTCGTCGATGGTTCCTTGCGCATTCTGGAATCTCTAGCGATTTTGGACTATCTAGAAGCCCAGTATCCAACCCCATCACTGGTACCCCAATCTCCAGAAGCGATCGCTAAGATGCGCATGGTGCAGATGGTTGCCACCAATGAGCTGATGTCCCAGCTACCTCCATGGGTGCTCAATCCTGAACCAACTCAGGCCACCGAGGAGCTACAGCGGATCCTGACATTCTTATCTGAGCAGTTGGGCGATGCTCCCTTCTTCGGAGGTGACGGGATCTCTTTAGCCGATATCACCGTTGGCACCGTACTTCCATTACTGCACCGGCTAGGGTTGGATTTCAACGACTATCCAGCGATCGCCACCTGGTATCATCAAATTACCGCTCGCCCCACATGGGATGAAACAAATCCGGATGATGCATCGTTTGCGATCTGGAAACGCTGGGTATCGTTGAAGATTAAACGTCGCCAGCAACAGATAGCCCGAGCGTCTTAGGTGCAGGGAGCGATCGCAGATAGCTAGTCCTTCAGCAACACCAAGATTCAATGCAAAAACTTCAAGATGATGCATGTAGAATCTGCGGTGCCACAGGTTTAAGATGCTTGAACTTGCCGAAGAGCTTGGCGTAGTTCTGCAGCATGCATCCAGCCGACGAAACCAGCATAGGTACATTGCCCATGGGCATTGGCAATGAAGAGATAATCTACGCCCATAGGGTTTCTCCAGGTGCGCAGGGTGATGCCATCGACAAAGGTGCAGACCGGCGTCGCCTGGGCAAAATATCGAGTGCTGGTATCCGTCATGCCAGGCACACGGCGAAATTGGTCAATCAACTGCATGATTCGACTAGTGACCAGCGGTAGGGGCGATCGCGGCTGGGCCCAAAAATCTTGAATGGTCTGAACCACCTTGGGATGGTGACGAAGCTGGGGATGGGTGACGCCCTCTAGACAGACAAAATGGGCGTGATTTAATTTCGTGGCTTCAATGGGCACCGTGCCATCGCGCCCGCCGCTGGTATGCCCTGCCACAACTAAGGTAGGAATCGTCGCCGCGATCGCTTCTGCCAAGTCCCGACGATTTTGACCCAGATGCTTGGCAATACCAATCCCCCACCCAAAGGGATCCACCATGCGGGCAAAATCCGAGCCGCCAATGGGCGCACCCAAAAGCACCAGCGACTCGATGCGCGGCCACCATTCTGGATGCTGGGACAACAGCTCGACCCAAAGCACACCACCTAGAGAGGTGGCCACAATCCGCACGGGAGGATCCGGATAGCGGCGGAAGGCATCCTGAGCGGCTTGCTCAATCGTGTTTAGCAGGGGCTGCATGTGCCATAGCGTGCGCACATACCCTAGGTTAGGGGCAACAACATGCATCTGTACTCCTGCCAACCGCTGGGCTAAGGCCCGCATCGTTTGGTTGGTGTCTGTGAGCCCATGCTGGGAAAAGAGAATATGGGTTGGATAATCTGCCATGGATAGGGTAATGACAACCGGCTGTGCTAGATCTCATAGTCTATGATAGCGAGGAGCGATCGCTTCTGTGGTCGTAGATGCCACCGCGACTCAAGGATCGCTGTTGGGTTCAAGGTACTGGAACAAAAGGATGAGCGTCTCGCTCACGGTTCGTTAGCGTAAATCCTCTTACGATTGCACCACCCTAGATTGATCTAGTATGTTGCGAATTGCTGAGTAACGTCACTATGCATCGACAAAGTCCCTCAGCCCTGCTTAGAATAGCGGCCAGCCACAAACTCTTCCATGGCTGAAGGTGATATGCATAAACTCCCACGATTTCCCCTGCGCCTTGTGTTCATCGTGCCTTTTGTGGTGCAGGTTGCGGGAGTTGTGCTCCTAGTTGGCTATCTCTCCTATAAAAGTGGACAGCGATCAGTCAATACGTTAGCAGATCAACTGATCACAGAGATGGGCGATCGCATCGAGCAAACTCTAGATACTTACTTTTCAGTACCAACTCTGATGACAGAGATGAATGCGGTTTTGCTGCGTCAAGGCCGTTTAGATGGCTACGACCTGACGATGATGGAGCAACATTTTGTCGAACAACTTCAGATCTCAACTCAGCTCAGCTCCTTAGCGATCGCCAATGAAGATGGAGAATTTTTAGCTGTTGAGCGTCCTCAGTCCAATGCTTTGGTAATTCGTAGACTAGATGCCGACTCCCCCAACCGCGAGTTTTACAGGTATTCAGCCAACGCAGCAGGGCAACAGTTAGCGTTGGAAGAGGTACGGCAAAATTATGATCCCCACAACGATCCTCCAGGTGATCCTTGGTATGGCAGAGCCCGTAATGTGGAGCAGGGAATCTGGACGCTAACAATTACTCTATCTATGGGAGCTGACCAGCCCATTCTCCAAGTTGTGAGGTTTCTACCCTTTTATGACTCGGAGAGACGATTTCAAGGGGTACTAGGGGCAAGTGTCTACCTAACGCAGGTAGGAGAATTTTTGCAGCATCTCAACGCCGACAGTCACGGGCAAGTTTTTTTAATAGAGCCTAATGGTCTGCTGGTGGCTACATCGTCCCAGGACGTCCCTTTTGACGACACACCCCAAGAACGACTAGATGACAATGTAGCGGTGCTACCTCGACGTTTACTGGCAACCCAAAGCCCAGATCCTCTGACTGCTGCCACGGCCCAGTTAATCACTGATCAGAATCTTGACCTCAGTCAGATAAGACAAAGCCAGCGGCTGACTCTAGATTGGCATCAAAAACGATACTTTGTGCAAGTCATTCCCCTCCAAGGTGACCTCAACTGGCTAAGTATTGTGGTGCTGCCCGAATCAAACTTTATGAACGAGATTCACAGCAATGTTCGCCGCACGATCCTGCTCTGTATCTTAGCTTTAATCAGCACAGTGGGCATTGGCATCTATACTACTCAACGCTTGACGCGATCGCTTCTCCGCTTAACTCGAACTGCACAGGCGTTGAGTGCAGGCGATCGCAAGCAATCATTGCCAACCAGTCAAATCATCGAAGTAGATAGCTTAGCTACAGCACTTCGCCAGTTAGGGGTTGACCTGCAGCGGGCGGACGAACACCGGCTCACCTACGAGCAAAACTTAGCGGAACAGGTGGCTAGCAAGACGGCAGCCTTGAAAGAGAGTGAAGCCACGCTCAACGACATTTTAAATAGTGCGCCAGGGGCAATTACAACCATGCGTCAGCTTACCGACCTAACCTGGATAACGGGTTATCGTTCTGCAGGCTACGAGCAGGTGTTTGGGTATGCAGTGGAGGAACTGGCCGCAGATCCAGGTCTATGGCTGTCGCGAGTGGTTCCAGAGGATAGAGGGCAGCCTATTACCCCAGAAACAGACTTGACAACCTTGCCCGCAAGCCGCACCCTCGAATATCGGTTTCGGCACAAAGATGGAGATTTGCGCTGGATTTCTAGCACCCAAGCAACACGCTGGGATGAATCTACACAATATATGACAGTCACTATCATTGAATATGACATCACGGCGCGCAAACAAGCCGAGCTAGCCTTGATACAGAGTGAGGAGCGGTTTAGAGAGATTTCCGAGTCATCACCGGCTAATATTTATATTATTGTGCGACGGGTAGATGGTTCATTTTATTTTGAACATATGAGCCGTGCTATTGAAGTAATTCATGAAATCTCTGTTGAAGCAACTCTTGAGGATGCTGGCGTTATTTTAAAGTGCATCCATCCCGAAGATCTGGCTAGCTATCTTGCGGCAGTGCAGGCCAGCCTAGAAACACTGCAACCCTTTCGCCATGAGTGGAGGATTATCAATCCATCAGGTAAAATTCGGTGGGTTCAGGGTAGCTCTCGCCCTTTGCTTCGGGAGAATGGTGAGATAGCTTGGTATGGTGTGGTTACAGATATTAGCGATCGCAAGCAGGCTGAAGCTCAAGTTAAAGAAAAAGAGGCCTTCCTACGCAGTATTTATGACGGTATTGAGAACGGTATTTTTGTGCTCGATGTCACAGATGATGGTGATTTTCGATTCATTGCATTTAACCCTTATCTGCAACGGATGACAGGACTGTCTGAAGCGGAGTTGATCGGGAAAACTCCGCAAGAGGCACAAATTCCAGTCTGGGACGTCGTAACGCAGCATTATCAAACATGTTTAGAAGTAGGGCACTCTATTGCCTATGAAGAACAGATCGTGCTCAACCATCAGGAAACGGTTTGGTATACAACCCTAACTCCTTTTCGAAGGGAGGAGGATCAAAGAATCTATCGGATCATTGGCACGAGTCTCGACATTACCGATAGCAAACGGGCGGAGGCAGATCTACAGCGCAAAACGGAAGAGCTTGATCGTTTTTTCTCCGTTGCCCTGGATCTTCTCTGCATTGCCAGTTTAGACGGAACCTTCCTGCGCCTCAATTGCCAATGGGAAGAAACCCTAGGCTATGGCTTGGATGAGCTAGAAGGCAGTAATTTTCTCCAGTATGTCCATCCTGATGACTTAGATAATACATTATCCGTTCTCTCGCAGTTATCTGATCAGCAACCTGTTTTAAATTTTGTCAATCGCTATCGCTGTCGCGATGGATCCTACCGCTGGATTGAGTGGCGATCGCATCCTGTTGGTAATCTTGCCTACGCCGCTGCACGAGATATTAGCGATCGCAAGCAGGCTGAACAAAGCCTAGAACAGGCTAGGGATGCAGCCGAGGAAGCTAATCAAGCCAAGAGTACGTTCCTGGCTACCATGAGTCATGAGCTGCGCACGCCTCTCAATATTATTTTGGGGTTCACTCAACTGATGGAGCGCGATCGCACCCTCAGTCCCGACAATCAAGAGCGGGTTAGTTTTATCCGTAACAGCGGCACCCATCTACTGCAGCTGATCAATGAAGTATTAGATTTATCAAAAATTGAGTCGGGTCAGATGGTTTTGACCTCCGAATCATGTAACCTATATGAGTTACTACAGTCCATTTGGGGCAGCCTACAGCTCCGCACCCGGCAACAGGGCATCAAGATGATCCTACAGATCTCACCCGAGGTTCCCCGGAAAGTATTCACCGATGCCAAACGACTGAATCAGATTCTGATCAATCTTTTGGATAATGCGATCAAGTTTACACCCCAAGGCCAAGTTTCCTTATCCGTTACGTTAGCACCTTCTGACTCAGATCTATCTAAACCATCGACGGAGTCTAAGCTGGAGTCTACGCTACAGACATTACGCTGTGTTCACCTTTGCTTTACGGTTACAGATACGGGTGTAGGCATCGCATCTGAGGATCTAGAGCTGATTTTTGACGCTTTTTCCCAAGCAGAGGCAGGAAAAAAAGCCCTAGAAGGTACCGGACTTGGTCTCTCTATCAGTCGTCGTTTAGCCCAACTGATGGACGGAGAGATTACGGTTAGCAGTACGCTTGGAGTAGGCAGCACCTTCCAGGTTATCTTGCCCATTCAGTTTTGAGGGTTGAGATAATTAGCTAGGAGCGAAACAGCCACAATAGGCAGGGCCACACCTGCACAAATTAACCATTGATCCCATTGGAGAGGAGCCGTTCTAAACAAAAAGTTCATCACGTCCCATTGACTGAAGACGACTTGCAAAACCACAGCCGCGATGATGCCATAGCTTAGGGCAGATACGTCACCTAGGGGAACTGAGAGACCTTGAAGTTTAGCCATGACGGTATGCCAAAATTGACTAATGCTTAATAGATAAATAATTCGTCCTGCCACCAAAGCCTGAATGGCCATCGTGCGGGCGATCGCTAAGGTATAGTCTACCGCCTCATCACTACCTAAATCACTGGGAATCCAGCCGAAGCCGCTAGCGTTGTAGCGTACCCATTCAAACATGCCAAAGATCAAAATCCAGTTAAAAACGGATATGAGAGCAATCCGTTTAAGCAAGTTTTTCGAAAGCAGAGGTTCATTGGGAAGGCGCGGCTCGCGGTTCATCAGGTTATAGGACTTAGGCTCAAAGGCTAGGGGGACTGTCATGGCAATCGAGTTAACCATATTCAGCCACAGCACCTGCAGGGATAGAATCGGCAAGATATCTCCCCGTCCCATGAGCACGCTTAACAAGATGGTCATCGACTCACCACCATTCACCGGTAAGATAAAGGCGATCGCTTTCATCAGATTACGGAAAACAGCTCGCCCCTCTTCCACGGCTGCTTCAATGGAGGCAAAGTTATCATCCGTCAGCACCATGTCCGCAGCTTCCTTAGCCACCTCCGTCCCTGCCTTACCCATAGCGATGCCAATATCTGCTTGCTTGAGCGCCGGCGCATCATTCACCCCATCTCCAGTCATAGCCACCACATGCCCGCGTGCCTGCAGCGCTTCAACCAGACGTAGCTTTTGTTCCGGCGCAACTCGGGCAAAAACCGTTCCATCTTGAACAGCATTGGCTAGCGCTTGGGCATCCATCTCCGTCAGATCTTTGCCCGTAAAGGATAAAATCGTGTCTCGATCGCTAAGGCGCATCCGTTTGGCGATCGCTGAGGCCGTGACCTGATGATCCCCCGTGATCATCTTCACCTGGATGCCTGCTGATTTACAGGCCTTCACGGCGGCGATCGCTTCTGCTCGCGGCGGATCGATCATGCCCTGGAGTCCAAGAAATATTAATCCTGTTTGAATATCATCGTGATCGACAGTTTGCCCCTGAGCTGGTTTATAGGCAAACGACAGCACTCGTAGACCCCGAGAGGCCATATGCTCGACCTGCTCAAAAATGTACTGCGGATCAATGGGATGAGTCGATCCATCGGCAGCCAAAACCTGTTGGCAGCGCGATACAATTGCCTCCGTCGATCCCTTCACATAGATCGCTGCCCTATCCCCCTCCACCCGATTGAGCGTCGCCATATACTGGTACTCAGACTCGAAGGGAATACTATCTAATCGCGGATAGGTTCGGTTTAAATCTACTCGATTAAAACCAATCTTGCGAGCAGCCACCAGCAGAGCCCCTTCCGTAGGATCCCCAACCACGCCCCAAATCTTATCTTTTTGCTCTAGCTCAGAATCATTACATAACATGCCTACCTGCAAGCATTGACGCAGCGGCGGCGGTAGCTGCTCAGGTGGAATCGGTTGGTCTTCGCCATCCCGCACGTCCCCCTGAGGCATGTAGCCATCTCCGGTGATGTAGTAGTGATGCCCCCCGGCAAACACCATCTGTACCGTCATCTGATTTTCGGTTAGCGTGCCGGTTTTATCAGAACAGATCACCGTTGCACTGCCCAGAGTTTCCACCGCCGGCAGTTTGCGAACAATAGCGTTGCGGCGAGCCATCCGGGAAACCCCAATCGCCAGGGTAATGGTGACCACGGCTGGCAGCCCCTCTGGAATTGCACTCACAGCTAGGGCGATCGCCGCTTCAAACATCTGGATCGGGGAATTACCATAGCCTAACCCCACCACAAAGGTAAAGACAGCCACAGCTAAAATAGCGTAGAGCAGGGTTTTGCTAAAGCGATCGAACTTACGGGTTAGGGGGGTCATTAAGGAGGTATATTCCTCCATCAGCTTTGAGATCCGACCGGTTTCGGTATTGCTCCCCGTGGCAACGACAATCCCTTCTCCCTGGCCAAAGGTAACAAAACTACCGGCATAGGCCATGTTCAGCCGTTCAGCCAGGGGCGTATCCTCAGCTAAGGGAGATACGCTCTCCCCCGCCTGTTTTTCCACGGCTACAGATTCACCTGTCAAGGCAGACTCATTAACCTGAAGATTACGGCAACGCACCAGTCTGAGATCGGCTGGTACTTTATCTCCAGACGTCAGCAGCACCAAGTCACCTGGTACCAAATCTTTGGAGGATACTTGAATACTTTGTCCATCACGGCGAATCATGGCATCGGTTTCCACGGCCGATGCTAGGGCAGCGATCGCACTTTCTGCTTTAGATTCCTGGACAAAACCGATGATGGCGTTAATCACCGTTACGCCCCAGATAACACCGGCATTCACCCACTGCCCCAAGAATGCCTTGATCAAACCAGCTATCAGCAAAATGTACAGAAGTGGTTGATTAAACTGCAGGAGAAATAGCAAGATGGGATGCTTTCCCGACTTAGCCTTAAGCTCATTGGGGCCATACTGTTCCAAGCGTTTTTCAGCTTCTTGGGACGTAAGCCCTACATTCACATCTAGTTTAAGGTGATCCACAATCGTCGGAAGACTGAGATCATGCCAGGTTTGCTGATGTTGAGGTAGTCGAGCTTGGGCAGATTGTTTTGCCACAGACTTGTCTCCTTGGAGTTTGAGGCCACCATGGGGCACGGAAGATTTAGCCTACACTATTACCATACCTCTCAACCATCCAAGTGGTAAGCAGCCTCAACGTAAATCTATCCAGCGGATGATTGTTCTGCTACATCGGTACTGGTAGCCTTTGGACAATCACCTTGATTAAATCACCTTGATTAATCATTGGTCTCAGCTAACATCCATGTTCAGACGCATGAACTTGAGACCAGAACATCACAGCTTTACAAGCAGACCACTACTACTCAATCTATTGATAGAACGCTAGACTCAGGCGAAATGCCTCGCATGTAAACCTCTTTTGGGTGTTGCTGAGTTAGGAGATGAACCTCGAACTAGAAACTCCCAAACTCCATATAAAATCCTGCGGAATCATCTTGCTATTCAGCAACGCCCCCTCTTTCTCCAGAACGCTTTCTCGTAAAACACCTCCGGTGTGATAGCCCTATCCATCGCCCAAGCGATCGCTCTCTCCATCTACAGCATCTAGTTCTCAAGAACATCTAGGAAGGTTTGAAGAGGCGCTAAGGTGAGGACAAATAGCTCTTCTGCCTAGTGGCACTGTCTCCCCAAAACCTTGGAACGACAGGTATACCCTTGCTGATTGGCCTGAGTTCACCATGCCCTAAGCCGATCTCATCCCATGATTCTAAACACCATACAGCTCTAAACACCATACAGCTCAACCCGTCCTCCACAACAATGCCCAACCTCTTCCCCATACCATCCCATCTAGTTAGACAAGCCACTTATCCAAAGCTTGGTCAGTGCCTGGGTGTTTGGCTCCTCCTTGGCACGGGGGCAGTGAAGCGGGGGTCGAAGTCAGGATGGTCTAGCTATGCCCCTTCAGCCAGACTTGACATAATATGACTCAGCCATGGATAGGGGCCCGTCAGTATTAAGATTATGCCATCATTCACCCTTAAGGATCTTGATACATGGTCACGAATAGATTGAGTTTCGTTGATGGCTCAGATAGAGTGATGATGCTTCTGGTCTTCTATAATTCTATCGAGCATTCTAAGATCATCAGCTAGTTGACAGTCGGGTATGGGTGCAACATCTAGGGCAAAGGCGATCGCTCTCAACCTTAGCCATAACCTCCCTTTAATCTTTAGCCGCTAGCAAGCCTGCTGGCCCATCGCATGACCCTTTGTTCTCTACCATTATTACCCTACAGCTTGGCCCAGCTATCGGGGCCCATCACTGACCCTGTTCAGATCTTTCTGATCATCATTGCCATCATGCTTGTGGCTCCCCTGATTGTAGAACGGCTCAACATGCCGGGCTTAATCGGCTTGATCATCGCTGGTGTAATTGTGGGGCCCTATGGTCTCAATATTCTCGAACGCGACGCCACGATTGAACTCTTGGGAACCGTAGGGCTTCTGTTTCTCATGTTTTTGGGAGGCTTAGAAACGAGTTTAGAAGACCTCAAGGGTAATGCCAAACAAGCAGTAACCTTTGGGCTTGCTACCTTCGCATTGCCCATGTTACTTGGCACCGCAGCCATGCTCATGCTGGGCTACGATCTCTTAGCCGCGATTCTGGTAGCCTCCTGCTTCGCCTCCCACACCCTCGTGGCTCTGCCGATTGTGTCGCGGCTGGGTATCATGCGATCGCGGCTGGTCACCGTGACCTTAGGTGGAACTCTGATCACCAATGTGTTAGCCCTACTGGTCTTAGCCATTGTTGTGCGTGCTGCTGAAGGTGAACTCACCCTTGGCTTTTGGCTATTTCTCATTCCGGCCTTAACGATTTACACGATCGCTACCCTTGTAGGTGTACCGATTATTGGACGATGGTTTTTCCAGAAATTTGGCCATGATGAAGGTGCCGAATTTATTTTCGTGCTCACCACCTTATTTGTGGTGTCGTCCATTGCTGGCATGATCCAGATTGAGCCGATTGTGGGAGCTTTTCTAGCAGGCATTGCTATTACCCAACTTATTCCTGCACTCAGCCCCTTGATGAACCGAATTCAGTTCATCGGCAACACATTGTTTGTGCCATTTTTCCTGATCTCTGTGGGCATGTTAGTCGATCCCTTAGTGCTGATTCGGGAACCCCAGTCAATCTTGGTTGCCGTTGTCATGATTGGGGCAGAGCTGATCAGCAAATATAGCGCAGCTTGGGGAATCGGTCGATGGTTTCATATTCCCCACAATGGGGTGATGGTGATGTTTGGCTTATCGGTTGCCCAAGCCGCCTCAACCCTCGCCGCCATTACCGTTGCCTTTAATATTGACCTTGTGGATGAACTGACGGTCAACGGTACTATTGCGATGATTTTGATGAGCTGTATTCTATCACCATGGATTACCGCTCGCTGGGGTAGTCGCTTGCAACCTCAAGAACCCCAGGAATCTGTTTCAGAGAATGCCCAATGGGGTAAACGGGTGTTAGTCCCCGTTGCTAACCCCAACACCGAAAATAACCTATTGCAGTTAGCCTTGATGCTGGTGAAACGAGGGCAGGGCACCTTACTTCCTATTCACGTCGTATCTGATGCTGGGGAAGCGATCGCCCCTGCATCCATGACCCAGCAGTCCCAGCTCCTTGCTGCCGCCGAACAAATTGCCCATGCCGCTGTCGCCCAAGTGGAGGCCATTGGTCGGGTTGATGATTCCATTGACAAAGGCATTATTCGCGCTGCAATGGAACGCCACGCAAGTTTAATTATTTGTGGATGGAAAGGATATTCCACCTATCGCGATAATTTCTTCGGCGGAATGCTGGATAAGATTGTGCGCGCGGCTAATGTTCCTGTCTTAGTCACGCGCTTTCCAGTGCCCATTAAAAACACCCGTCGGGTGATTCTTGCCGTAGATGAAAGCGAAACCACCAAAGAGGAATTTCTGCAAACGATCACCCTTGCACAACAGATCTCCGGTGAGTTAAAAGCTAATCTCCAAGTTCTGCAGCTTGTGCAAAGTGGCGGACAAAGTCGCTACAGAGATCTAGACTTGGATCCCGATCTACGGGTTGACACCATCCAGGGGAATTCGATCGCCAAGGTGACTCGTCAACTGGAACCAGAGGATCTCCTCCTGCTCACGGCCAGCAGCCATCGTATGGGTGAACCCTTACTAGGACGAGCCCCAGAAGCGATCGCCCGCCGCTGTCCGGAGGTGTCGATTATCGTAGTCCATTATCCACGTCAACCCAAATCCTAGGGTTTATCTTGATCAGTTGAACAGATCGTCAGGCACCTGATCGTTAAGGCAACGCATCGTTAAGCAAAAGCTTTAGCTAGCCTTATCAGGCGATCGCACCTGCTGCAATCGTCTGATGACCCCGTTGATTCATCCGTTGATGCATCATCAGAAGGAGCGATCGCATCTGGAGCTCATACAGTTCAACCCTAGCTCATGAAGACTTTCTAGACTACTCTGTAGACTATCCCTTGTTCTGTTTGAGCAGGGATAGTCTATTGACATTAAATTGGATATTAAATTTGGTCAGAATCGCTATTCAGGGAGAGGCCTCGGCCATCTCTCAGGATAAGATCACAAGTCAGTCAAGTTCAAAAAAGCATCGTCGATCAGCCGATCGAGATCAATGGGTGCCGTGATAGCATCCGTGCGCAAGAAAAAGTCTGTATAAAGCTGAGTATTTTGATAGAGCGAGCTTTCATCACTTGGATCAAACCGCCGTTGATTATCTGCCAAGGTCAACAGACGAATGCCATCCAGGGAAATATCATCAGCCTCTAAGTCTAGAGCATCTGCAATTAAGGCTGTTCCCCCTGAGATATCTTCCTGCCAGGTTTCAATCGCTTGAAAGCAAGCTCTAACAAAAGCACGAACATCATCTGGGCGATCGCTGATCACTGATTCCTTGAAGAAAACCACATCGGTAATTAAACCTGGCGTCTCCGCACTAGTAAATAAAATCCGGTTACCCTGCTCCACAGCACGAGAGACATGGGGCTCCCAGGTATGCCCCGCTTGGATCAGGCGATCGCCCAATTCTTCCGGTACCTCACTAGGATCAGATTCGACAAAAGTAACCTCTTCCCGGCTGAGACCGACAGAATCTAGCATTTGCTCAAGGAATAATTCGCCAAAGCCCCCTAGGGTCGCCCCAACGGATTGCCCCTGCAGATCAGCGATCGCTTCAATCTCAGAGCTAGCTACTACCGCATCGGCCCCCATGGAATCATCCAGCGCCATCACAATCCGAATTGGTTGCTCAGGCGCTGTGGTAATGGCATTCCCAATCGTCATGGCTAGCCCATCATAGCGGCCCTCTCGAAAATCACTCATGATCGTGCCCCCCACTAAGCTCAGCTCTACCTCTATCCCTTGCTCAGCGAAATATCCACGCTCTTGGGCCAAGACCATCGGAAAATAGCCTGGCCAAAGGTTAAAGGCTACGCGCAGAGGCGGCGAATTAGATTGAGGGAGGCGATCGCAAGCCATAATAGCGATCGCCCACAGCGTAGCCAATAGGGCAAGGAGCCAAAACCGTCGGCGAATAGGCATCATGCACCGTTTGACATCATCATCAACTTTTATCTTATTTAGACAAAGTTCGCGATTGTGCCAAGCTGACTTGCCTCAAGATTAGCGACCTGAGCCAAAATTACATCGTCAACAGCGATGAAAGCATCGAGGGCCGTATCCCCTTGTCCTTGAATAAAACTGAGTTGTTCGAACTCTACATCAATGAGCTGGATTTGATCAATACCCAATTCAAAATCACCGATGTAGTTAGATGCCCCATTGCTGATAACAAACGTATCAGATCCAATTCCACCCAATAAGATATTGTTGCCAGCACCACCATCCAAGAGATCATCTCCAGATCCAGTAGCTATGTAGTCATCTCCGGCTCCGGTCTGGATGGTTTTATTACCGGCAGGAAGATCCGGATTAACCATGTAAATGATGTTGTCTCCATCACCAGCATTAACGATATCCGTCCCTGTGCCAAGGCCGAGCACGTCATTGTCACGACCGGTGACGATGGTATAGTCTCCGCCTTCTAGCCAAACTTCATTGGCACCACTTCCGAGTCGTAAACTATTAGTCCCACCGCCACCATTAACACTGTAGATAAAATCGTTGCCGGCACCTGTCGTAACCGTGTCATTACCGATGCCAATACCGATGACATTGCTACCTCTAGCCGTAATCGTATTGTTGCCTCCTACTGCCCAAAAACTATTGGTGCCAAGCCCCAAGTCAACGATATTATCACCGCCACCATCACCAACCGCATAGACAAAATCATCTCCGTCACCAACCCGAACCCAAGCGTCACCATTACCAAAACCAACGATATTGTTACCGTCACCAGCATCAATGGTATCGTTGCCTTCAAGGCCGCCCCAGATGTTGTCATCTCCATCCGTGCCAGCCATTGTATCGTTTGGGTTATCCGTTCCGTCAGAGTTGCTGAATAGCTCTCCAGCATAGAGTTCACCCATTTGATAGGCAGGGCCGACAACAACTCCCCGACTGTTGATGTATTGGGTAGCAGGCAGACCATTGACGAGAGGCGGTGGGCTGTCGTTATCCGTGATGTTAGCCGTCACAGGACGAACGCTAATACCATCATAGGTATCATCGTCACTTGTAACTGTATGGGTAATGCTACCCGTGTGATCTCCCTCAAACACATCATCATCGACCGCCGTAACGATCACCGTTTGCGCCACATTCCAGTTGTCTGGCGTAAAGATCAACGTGGTGACATTGGTGCTGGTTTGACCATTGGGGTTAATGGTAATCACAACCTCAGCACTCGGCTGGCTGCGGAGAGCGATCGCGTAGGTATCCGTCGCACCACCCTCTTCCACATCCGTCTGGGCTGCCGACTCAATCAAGACAATGCCGGGTTGGCCAGCGTTGAAAACGCCGGGGCTGCCAATAGAGCCCCCTCCTTCCCGAGAGTTTTGTGGATCATTGATGCTCGATAGCAGCCAACCATCATTAATCTCTGTGGCATCTAGATTGTCTAGGGTTGTCCAACCGCTGACATTTTGCGTGCGAATGGTGCCGGGAAAGTCTTGATCGCCATAGGTGAGGCGATCGCTTAAGTTCCCCTCTGCATCATATAAGTTGATCTCATTATTGCGCCTGAGAAGGTTTTGAACGTCAAGGTCACCTATGACTTTAAAGGAGACATCCAGTCCCCAAGCTGCTCGGAAATCTGCTTCACTGGCCTGGGTGAGAATCACCGACTCACCCGGCTGCACCAAGCCAAACCCGTCCAACGAGAAAGAGCCGGGTAGACGCGCACTATCGCTATAGCTCCAGCCCGTCATATCGACAGGTGCCGTCCCCACATTGGTCAACTCAATGAACTCACCAGCACCACCTGCATACATAAACTCGGTGATCTGTATATCACTGACTGGAGGAGCCTCAAACAGTGGCGTCAGTGAAAAGTCATCTACGGCCAGGCCATCATTTGCACCGGGAACTGCAGCATCAGTCCAGCGAATCCAGACCGTCTCTCCCGGCGCAATTTCAAGACCGGCGATCAGACCGCTGATATTAGCCTGGTTTTCAGCCGCATTACCATTCCGTGCCCCCGCTGATCCCGTCGTGTTAGGCGTCGTAAAATCAAGCTCATCAACGTCCACCCAGCTTCCTGTATCGAGGGAACTGGCATCTAAGCTGTATTGAAAATCTAAGCGATCCTCTTGCCCAGGCGTCCCTAAGCGCCACAACTCACCCACATAGGAAATATCAAGACCTGTGATCGTGGAATCGGTGGTGTTGGTGAAATTTGCGCCAACGGTAGGAACCACTGTGGCAGAGCGCAGTCCACCCAAGGCTCTTTCAGGATCATTGTTGGCACCACTGCCAGCCCCATAGAGATAGGTGTTGCCCGTCGAGAAGCTGCCATTGTTAATGCTGTACACGGCATTGCCCGATCCGGCTTCCAGAAATGACCAGCCCGTTGGTAACGCGCTGCCGGTGAGGCCAAATACGGGCAAGTCGTCAAAAGCCTGATTGTAGGTTGTATCCGTTAAGTTAATAGTCACCATATACTAGTACCCTGCGTTTGTGTAATTTATAGAAAATTTGTACCTGGATTCTCAGTTGCGTTGACCAGGATCTCAGACGATCAAACGTAGAAACCATCAACCCCGTCTACCTGAATTAGCCCACAAACGATAAAGGATTGACCAGTAGTTGCCTGAAACAGAATGATAGCTAGGTCAATAGGGATGGCCAGTGCAATGACGATTCCGCGAAACTTAACAATGCCAGGATTTTACAAGCCAACTATCCAAATAATGTCTGGCTAAAATGACGATTTAGCAAGGCTCAAAGATGATAGCCTTTCCAAGCGCTAGAAGCAATCGTTGAAAGGTTATCTTCATCACTCCATGATTTAGACATTTCAGCCCAGCAAGCAAGGCGTTCAATAGCCCACCATTAAGCAATCTAAGTCACAAGTAATACAATAGACTTCTACGGCTAATTGCTGATTAAACCTAAACATCCATGTAAACAAACGTTTCAAGTCTTTGCATTTTCCTTACAACAATGACACATAAGTAACAGGCTATACAAGCAATTATACGCAAAAACCATGACATTAAAACGCAAAGAAAATCATAAAAATACAGGGATTTAATTTATCAAGTTTCTGTGAAGAAACAATCCGCCATCTTCACAGAAACTTTATGGAATACATCTATCTTGGGTTTACCTTCGATCTGGTTCGTGGTTTTCTAGACCTAGAGTCTTGCGAGAAAACACAGATTTAACCATCGAGAGTTTTCCTCAAAGAAAGCTAGGGAGATCTCTCATCCCTCTATCTCTTGGCGACATCCCAACGAATTCTCGTCACAGCTAGGGACATCTGACGAGAGACTGAGGGTTTGATCTCCTCTTTTCCAAGAGTGACAAAAGAGGATTCACCTGCTATCGAGCCAACCTCCTACATAAAACGTCCCCCTTGATCAAGAGGGACGTTCGGATGAATCACTCGTGCCTACGATGAGGTCGCGACAGAACTACACCGTAATTCCTGCAGGGTTAGCAGTGCTGACTAAGATGTTTTCTACCTCAGCCGCTGTTAGATTAGGATTGGCTTGCATCACCAAGGCTGCTACTCCAGCAACGTGGGGAGCTGCCATTGAGGTGCCGCTGAAAACCCCAAAATTACCATTAGGCAGGGTCGAATAGACATCTACACCAGGAGCGACCACATAGTCCAGAGGTGTTGAGCCAGCGTAGTTTGAGAAGTCGGCCATTTGATTAAACTCATCCACGGCCCCAATTGCCATTCCCCAGTCTAGAGCATGAATGGCTGGATATCCTGGCAGGGAGCTATAGTCATTACCGGCTGCCATGATCACCACTGTGCCCTGTTGGGATGCATACTGAAGAGCTGCTTCAACCTCCGTAGCTTCCGGGGGCAGCACACCGCCGGGGAACCACGATGGGTCGTAGCCCAGACTCATATTGATGACATGGGCACCGTTGTCTACCGCATAGTAAATTCCATCAGCGATCGCTCTCAGGTACTCATATTCATCCTGTTCTGCCCAGTCTCCGATGACGCGGACAGGCATGATAGCGGCATCATAGGCAACGCCAGTAATGCCAAACCCATTATTCAGCCCTGCGATGGTACCGGAGACATGGGTGCCATGGCCATCTACGTCATCTGGAGTATTATCATCATTGACAAAATCCCAGCCACGGACATCGTCAACAAAACCATTGCTATCATCATCGATGCCATTGCCAGGAACTTCAGCCTGGTTGACCCAGATATTGGCGCTGAGGTCAGGGTGTAGCCAATCTACCCCGGTATCCAGCACAGCTACTACCATTCCTTCGCCCGTGTAGCCTTGGCTCCAGGCTTCCGGCGCATTCACCCTATCTAGGCCCCAGAGATTGCCCCCGAGGTTGGGCTGATCGGGGAAGGTAGGCTCATCAATGGCCGCCGCAACAGCCGCCGCTGCATTCACCAAACCATAGCCATAGATACTGCTAAAACCAGGGGTGACTGGGGTAGAGAGTCCTGACTCAACCGTCATGATCATGGTGTAGTCCCCAGTGCTGCCTGGGGTGCCACTACCGGCAAGAAACGGGTTGTAGTCGTAGTTCCAGTATCCGCTCAGACCGATATAGTAGTTACCCGTTTCCGTAGCGGTGAATTCAAGGTATGGATCGAAGGAGAAAGATTCACCGGGCGCTGGATTATCATCACTGAGAAGCAATTCATTGCCCAAAGCGTCAAAGATCCGCAGTCCTGAATCCAGGGATCCACCGAACTGATGGGCATCTACATCAATAATTAAGCGATCGCCCGCATTCAGTTGCACACTAAACATATCCACATCCAGGCCAGAAGCCAAGGATGGATTGTCGCCTATTGCACCCTGTACTTCAATGGTGCCGGGAGTTGCAGGCCCTAAACCCGTGTAAATAGCTTCCGTGAGCGTATCGTTGGATTCATCACTACTCAAGTTATGAGCAACGTCTAGGGTTAGAGTATATTCCCCAGTGCTGCCTGAGACTCCACTGAATAGGTCAAACGGATCGTAGAGATCATTACCATATCCACTGATGCCAATGTAGTAATTTCCGGTTTGTTGGGCAGTGAACTGTAGATAAGGATCGTAGGATAGTGTCTCTCCAGGCGCTGCTGCATCATCACTAAATGCCACCTCATTGCCATTGGCATCAAACACCCGCACCACAGAATCTAGCCAGGTTCCTTGGGCAAAGGCATCGATATCAACCGTCAGCACATCACCGGCATCAAGGCGCACATGGAAAAAGTCGCGATCGAAGGTTGGGCTCACGTTCGGGCTATCACCAATCACCCCGGTAAACTGCACCTGTCCCGGATTACTAGAGCTGAGCCCTGTTAAAATTCCCTGGGTGATCAGATCATTTTGTTCACGGGCGTAGGGCGTCAGGGTAAGATTGAGCTGATAATCTCCCCTGCTGCTTGATGAACCACTGTACGGCACTAGTGGACTATAGTCGAAGTTGGGGTATCCACTGACTCCGATGTAATAGGTTCCAGTCGTATTCGCAGTAAAGTCTAGGTACGAATCAAAGGTAAACTCTTCTCCCGGTGCTTGATCATCATCGCTCCAAGCTAGCTCATTACCGGCTGCATCAAAGAGGCGCAGACCGGAATCGAGGGACGTCCCCAGTAGCTCAGCATCAATGTCAATCAAAAGGCGATCGCCCGCCTGCAGTGAAACCGAGTAGAAGTCTACATCCAGATCAGGAGCTAGGTGGTTCGTCCCGCCAATGGTGCCATTGATGGTCAGTTCACTTAATCCGGAATAGAGACCAGTGGATAAGGCTGTCGATAAGGCATCATCTGTCCCAGCTTCTCCCTGCCTATTGATGACCGCTGTGGCCCGATTGGGTGCAAGCAGAATACTGTCCGATAGATTACCCACCAAACTTTGCTCAGTTAGGCTACCAAGAACAGAGTCTGTACCATCGGCCAGGGAACTATCGTCACTTGGTAACGTCACAAGCGATGGATCATAGCTTCGTAGATCGTGGGGGGATTGATCAACCAAGGGGCCCAGCGCTGCAATAGCATCACGCAGGCTTAACAGGGATGGACTAGCAAAAGGATGGGTTAAATCTGGTAAGCCATAGTGAGTAGGAGCCAGTTCCTTCGCGCCATGGGAAACCTCAAGATTAAGCCAATCTTGTTCAATTGCGGGGGCAAATACATCTGTCATAATGCATCCTTAGGAAAAATATAGATGTCGAATTTGCAGCAGGCATAGAGCACTGCCACATCAATGATTCGAGCGTTCTACAGGTAGGAACCAAAAATCTTAAAACCGTGATGCTCTGCAAGCATTTATTGACAAGACGTGGGCGATCGCCCGCGCCTCTGAGGCTTGGCTAACAAGATAAATTTACCTAGACAAACACAACTAGATAAATTATTAGATAGTCAAGACAATGCAGCAGATCATCAGAAAACTGAAAACCTTGAATCTAAATTCTGGCCCGTCTGATTCAGCAAACCCAAGTTTCACGAAGAGATGGGCCGTCTGATCAACCGTCTCAGAATGTTTCAATCCCCCATTATCTAACACCATCGGTTGCAGAAGTACAGGGACTAGTACTGTAGTTCAAGCGATGGAGCGAAAATTGAGGATTCGATCCTATGTAGCGAGTCACTCCGAACGATCACGAAGAGACCTTGATCCATGATCGGCTTTGCACCAAGATGCAAAACCAACCGTAAATACACGGGCAAGTTTCCGGATTCCGGACATTACTCTGAAAAAAAAAAATTGAGCGGTGCTGATTTCTGAGATGAACCTATTTCTGAACAGCCGATGGTGCAACGGTTGGTTCAGGGAATTCATCTCTCATCTAAGCAACACCGAAAATTGCGATCGCCCCCCAGGTTTGCCCCCTAGACCTGAAGTCTCCCTCAGGCAACTGCTGGCAGGTTAGGCATGAGGTGTGGCGGCAAACTGCAGCGGCACATCCAAGCACCAAGGTTTGCCCTTATAGAACAAGAGCTGGTACACATGCAGTCCGCCGTAGCGAAACGATGCCTCAAAGGACTGCAAGTAGAGATACCACATGCGCAGAAAGCGTTCATCATAGGTCGGCGATAGGGCAGCGATCGCCCCTCGATTCATCGTGAAATTTTCCGCCCAACGCTTCATCGTCTCCGCATAGTGGGGCTTCAGATTTTCACAGTGGGCCAGGACTAGCTTGGTCAGCCAAAGTTCATGGGTGAGTTCGTGGAGCTGCGGCGCGTAGCCACCGGGGAAAATATACTTATCGACCCAAGCTCCATTGCGTTCTTTACTCTGGGTGACGATGGTATGCAGCAGGCCCACGCCGTTGGGTTTCAGTAGCTTCGACGCCTGGGTCATAAAGGTGCCAAAGCTACCCTTGCCCACATGCTCAAACATGCCAATGCTGACGAACTTGTCATACTGACCTTGAATTTCGCGGTAGTCGGCAATCACAATCTGGATGCGATCGCTCAACCCTCGCTCTGCAATGCGCTGGCGGGCTAGATCTGCCTGCTCTACGCTGAGGGTAATGCCCGTACCTGAGATACCATAGCGCTCTGCCGCATAGGTGAGCATTCCACCCCAGCCGCAGCCAATATCCACAAGCGTTTCTCCGGGCTGCAAGGCTAGCTTTTGGCAAATCAGGTCATACTTTTGACACTGCATTTGCTCTAGGGTATCCGTCGGCTGCAGTTGATAGCCACAGGAATAGGTAAGCGTCGGATCGAGGAAGCGCTGGTAGAACTCATTGCCCAAATCATAGTGGTGCTGAACATTCTTGCGGCTATTTTTAATCAGCACCGGCACGGTCTTGAAGCGCTGAGCCAGCACCGTCAGCGCAAGGCCCAGGGTCACCTTATCTCGGGCCTTGGCGTAGACATTGCTGCGATAGAACAGCCCAATCAGCTCCACTAAATTCTGGTTTGCTTCATCCCACCAGCCTTCCATGTAGGCTTCACAAAAGCCTAGGGTGCCGAAGGCTAGAATGCGATCGTAGGTTTTGGGATTATGAACCAAAAGGCGCAGGGATGGCGATCCTTCAGTATTGCCAAACTGAAACATTTGCCCCTGAGGATTGACCACCGTTAAATTGCCATCTTCAATCTGACTAAAGAGTTGATAGAGATAGCGCTCACCCGGTGGTAGACGATCAAAGCGATCGCCCTGAGGATCAGGAAATTGGCTTGGTTTTTGCTGAGGCACATCCAGTCTCGCCATCCGATACACCTATTTTGTCGCTAGAGATTTGCTAGAAGGGAGGGTTGCTTTAACCTGACTCGCCAGACCCATGGATTGCAAGAACCACACCGTCAGCCAAACCATATCAAGCTCCCACCAGCGCCAGCCGTATCGCACAGACGATTGGTTCGCGTGATGGTTATTATGCCATCCTTCTCCAAAGGTGAGCAGGGCCACCCACCAGCAATTGGTGGAGGTATCCTCAACCTCATGGGAGCGATAGCCCACCATATGACAAGCGCTGTTCACAAAGCAGGTGCTGTGAAAGCCCACAAAGAGCCGTACAAAGATACCCCACACCACCCAGGGCATTCCGCCCAAGGCATAGAGTAAAACACCTAGCACAACCTGCAAAGCAATGTAGTGCTTATGGCAAAATTCATAGAACGGGTCGCCGTTGATATCTTGGGTAAACCGCCGCAGTTCACCGCTGCTAGGAATGGTGTGCATCAGCCAGCCGATGTGACTCCACCAAAACCCTTGGCTAGAGTCATGGGGATCGCCCTGGCGATCGGCATAGAGATGATGCATCCGGTGATATCCCACCCATCCCTTTACCGCACCCTGACCAGCTAAGGTGCCACAGAGAATAAAAAAGTACTCTAGCCACTTGGGTACTTTGAAGCTGCGGTGGGTTGCCAGACGATGAAACCCTAGGGAAATACCTAAACCAATGGTGAGGGCATGGAGCATTACTGCAACCCCTACGGCCGACCAACTGAAATTGGCGGGGAAGATGGCAAGCAGGGCAGCCAGATGGAGGGCGATCGTAAAGGTGATCACATCCCAGCGCGGACGAGGCGGGTTGTATTGAGCGTCGATCATAGGGCAACTCCTTGGCGGCGAGGTAGCAGCCCAGATAGATGAACAACAATTGGATGAACTGGGTTGACCATAGGTAGTTTCAAGCAATTACAAGGATCAGCGTTGTTGCTCTGGGAATGTCAGCCATTGTTCCGACATCTCAGATCACGTCACAGCGTCAGTTTTATAGGGTACAGCAAGTTAACAGAGAGAGGTAGGTGAGACGATGATCTCAATGAGCTCAATCAGCCTTGGGCATGACATCCTACCCTCTAAGGTTGTCACGCCCTAACGTTGTCACGTTCAAAAGCCGGATGAGTACGAGACTATCGCAGGCATTGTAGCCGATCGGCGAAACCTTTGGCGGGGGCATAGACCGATCTTGAAAGCGTCCTAGGGGCCAACAGCTAGGGTTGATCGAGCCAGGGATGGGTAAAACAGGGCTGAAACTCTGACCAACGCTGTAGGATTTGGGCATGGCAGATCTCCGGAGCGATCGCTACATTCTGCAGTAGGTCGATCTCAATCTGGTCACCCGCGACCAGCAGCAGCACCATGGCTTGATGGGGATCATAGGTGGTCAGCGATCGCCCCACCTGATCGATGGTGTCATCCTCTAACGCCAGCCGCTGTAGCCGACTAGGCATATGTCGTTGAGGCGTAAACCGCAGACGATAGGGCCAAAAGCTAGAGGATCGCCCCTGAGATGGGTAAATCTCACAGAACACCAGCCCACGTCCCGCCTGCTGATAGCCTTGCCAAGCCATGGAGCCAATCATCAAATAATGGTCGTGGATGAAGGAGGGCATCCAGGAGTCACAGTGGTCTGTCCACTGATCCGGTTGAAAACGCATAGAACCAGTCTCATACACTAGACATGAACAACGAGCAAAGGGTCGGGCGATCGCTCATAGCATTGGGAACGATCGCCCCTAGTAACGTCATGAATGGGTCTAGAGAGAGGCGATCGCCCCCCTCTGACCATGGTTATGAACTAGGGTCGCGAACTAGGGTTGCGGACGATGCCGATCACCTAGGTCGCAACATGAAGACTTGACGTCAGGTGGAGAAACATCCATATATGCATGGAGTCCACTGTCGCACAAGCCTCTGGCTTGCTGCAGGCGCGACGCCTGCGCGACGGTAGTCGGGAAATTTCTGCCGCCTAGAACTAGATGGAAGACACTTATTATGCACAACGTAACTCAACCAATGGCTCATCCGTACCTCGCAGATGGATATGAATCGAACTGACAGCGGCGGGCATCCTGACTTAGAGATCGATCACGCATCTCATCACAGTTGCGGGACAGCGCCGGATTCTCACCGGACTTTCCCCCTTACGTTTAGTGGCTGCTTCCCACTAAAACCAGCTTTTTCTAAGCCTATCACAGCATCTATGGCTTCTAGCCGTCCTCGCTCGATCCCATCGAACCAGCTCTCAGGCTGGGAGACAACGGAAACTTCATGTTAAGCAGCAACCATCCTTAAAATCGGATTGCTACAATCAGGGGATCACGTGAATCTACGCAGTCTATCAACATGTCTTGTCTCTTTTTCTTAACAATTTAGGGCAAGATTCTTACGTGTTGAATCATGATAAACAGTATCCACCATTACAATCTCTAGGGGGTTTCATGGAGTTGAGCCCTCTACACGTTCTTGATGCTCAGGAGATTTTGAATGCTACGAAGATTGACGGGGTTCATGGATCGTCACTGGAAAACGGTTTTGAGTTTTTCGTTGGGATTATGTCTATGCTTTGGGCTGGCATTGGTCAGTACGCCCAGTACAGCGCAATCGATCACCTCTGGACGAGTGACCGAAATTTTAGATAGCGATCAGGTCTATATCCAAGAGGCGATCGCTCGGGTGAACGACACGGCCAGCCAAGGGCAGCGCGTGCGTACCGGCAGTGCCCGTGCTCAAATTAACTTCAATACAGGAGCGGTCGCTCGTCTAGCCAGCAACTCCGTATTGACCATTGGGCAATGTGCCAATTTACAAAGCGGTACATTATTGGTGAATGGTTCGATCAATGGCTGCACACCTTCTACCCTAGCTGGGGTACGAGGTACGACCTATCTGCTGTCGGTGGATGAGGCGGGCCGGGAGACCATCCAGGTACTAGAAGGTGAAGTGACGCTGAGCAAGCAGGTGGCGGACGATGCGGCTGCGGCTCCCCCAAGCGATGCGGCTGCGGCTCCCCTAGAAAGCCCAGGCGTTACATCAGATGTCAACCGTGAATCCATCACGCTGACGGCAGGCGAAAAAATTCAAACCACAGAGGGTGAAGAGTTTGGCACCGTGGAGCGAATGACCGCGAATGACTTCATTGAGATTCTGCTGGGAGAATTATTCGATGCCTTCTTGACTGAACTGCCAGGCATGGATCAAATTCGTGAGAGCTTTACCCAGCTCTTTCCAGATGTGCCGTACCCCAGCGGTGGTTCACCAGTAGAGTCCATAGCGCCTCCTCGGCCTAGCCTACCTTTCTAGCGTCTAGGACGGAGGGATCGCCTTGTCCCGTCCTCCTTTAACTGCCATAGATGAGGGCGTTGTTGAGTACAGCTATCTATCTACCGTTCACGGCTCTTCCAGAGAAGAGCAGGGGTTCAACCCAACTAGGTTCAACCCAACTAGGTTCAACCCAACTAGATGGATCAGCTTGATCAGCAGCGCCTTCCCACCGTCTGATTACTCGTTATTGTGCGCGCCCCCTAATCAATAGGTGGACAGTAGGGGGATCTCTCAATCAACCTTATTGTAGGGTGCTGTTAGGCGAAGCCGTAATGCACTATCTCATGAGGACTGAATGCGTTACGCTGTCGCTTTAGCAAAGCCATGCCGTAGGCTATGCGCATTTTACTGATACTAAACCCATAAAGATAAAAATTACAATAAGAGTTTTATGACCATGTTACGCCGTTTTTTATTGAAATTTAACCCCAGCCCACCGTCTAAAAGCACATCGGGTAGACGGAAGATAAATCTTATCTACCTAAGCTATTTAATCATTGGGTGTATCACCCTCAGCAGCACCGCGCTAACGGCTACCAACCATCCCTTAATTCAACTGATCGAAAAGCGATCGCAACTTATATTTTATCGACTGCGTGGGGTTGTCACACCACCCGACGATATTATCATTCTAGCAATTGACCAAGCATCTCTGATCCAAGGCGAGTTTTATGCATCCAAGCCAGAACAGTATGCCGATTTAGCTCCTATCCAAAACTGGCCCTGGCAGCGCCGTGCCTATGCGATCGCCCTTGATCGTCTCATGCAGGCGAGGGCGCGATCGGTATCCCTAGATATATTATTCCTAGACCCTAGTTCTTACGGCATTGAAGACGATCAGAGCCTAGAGCAAGCCCTGCAAGCCTATGGCGATCGCATTGTGTTGGCAGGGTTTTATGATGCCTATATTCAGGACGGTAACCTTATCCATCAACTAGCTCAGCCGATTCTATGGGGTGCAGAGGATAATCATCAAGGACATATTAACGTCATTCCAGGGGTAGATGGCCGCATCTATGATCAGCCCAGTCGCTATTATGACGAGGTAATTGCCACCTCGATTCCTCAGATCCCAAGTTTTGCAGAGGCCAGCCTACAGGCCGCTGACCGAACAACAACACTCACGCCCGAGATGGCACGGTCGGAACTCTACTACTATGGCCCAGGCGGGGTAACGTTTCGTCAGGTACCGTTTTGGGAGATTTTAGATCCCGTGACCTGGGCTAGGCATCAGCGGCAAGGAACGTTTAACAACAAACTTGTCTTAATTGGCGCAACCGCCGTCAGTTTAGAGGATATCGTCCGCACTCCCTTCGATGATCGAACCCCCGGCGTTGAACTCCATGCAACAGCGATCGCCAACACCTTGCAGGGAAAGGTCGTCACCCATTGGCTGCCCCATCCAGGGTATGATGCAATCCTGGTGTTGATCATCACCGGCAGTAGCGGCATTCTCCTGTGGATTGTTCACAAAGCATCCCGTCAGGTGGTGTTAACCCTCGTCCTGATTCTCAGTTGGGCAAGCATTAGTTATATTAGCTTTACCTTAGGGAGGTATACGTTACCCACGATGATTCCCCTAGGAGCGATCGCCCTGAGTGGTTCAACGGCGATCGTCGCTAATTCTGTCCAAAGCCAGCTTGAGCAACAGCGCTTGCGCCGTACGCTAGAACGATACGTGGCCTCTCCCATCGTGCAGGAAATTCTCACCCACTATTCTGAAGACTACCAATCCTTACTCAAGGGTAAGCGCCTCAATGCTACAATCCTGTTCTGCGACATCCGAGGATTTACAACCCTATCGATGAACTCTGACCCGGAAGCCCTCGTAGAACAGCTCAATGAATATCTGGATGTGATGGTTGAGGTGATCCTAAATGCCGGTGGTACAGTAGATAAGTTCATTGGCGATGCGATCATGGCAGAATTTGGATCGCCGCTGTCTCAAGGAGAACAGACTGATACACTCAATGCTGTGCGCGCCGTGTTAGAGATGCGGAAGGCGTTGGTTCATCTACAGGCTAAGTGGCAAGATGCAGGCAAGCCGATCTTATTTAACGGTATAGGTCTAAATTTCGGTGAAGTCGTTGCTGGTGATATCGGATCCTTGCGCCGTAGAGAATATGCGGTGATTGGTGATACGGTCAATATTGCTAGCCGCGTGGAAGGCATGACCCGGAAGTTCTGGACAGATATTTTAATCACAGATTCTGTCTATCAGTGGGTGAAGGATGAGGTGAATGTGGTGTGTGTGGGCAATCATCCCCTGAAAGGGCGGGAACGCAATACCGTACGTCTCTACACCCTGGTTGGCATGAAGGGCGATGATCCATCGCTATACCGAACGGTTCATCAACGTCTGCGCAGCACCTATCACTTCAGCGAGACAACCAGTGCCTTGTAAACGGCAATGGGAGCAAGATCCTCACTCACAGCGCAGGCAAGCGCGTCTCGCTCACGGTTCCTGAGCAACATCTATCGCGATTCAGCAACGCCTTTATATAACGAACCATGAACAAGTTGTGTCGAAGTATTGACCATATCTAAAAAGTAGGCGATCGCATCTTAAAATACAGAAAGAGAGCACAATTAGGGCGATTTGAATCCCTTGCTGTATATCCATCCACATCGTTGAGGTACTTGGGTTCTAGACATCAGCCTTGAAAAAATTCTGTTTTAGGTAGTGAGGATCCATAGGCGATCGCCAACTTCCTAGAGCTAAGCACCCAAACCCTAGGCTATAGCTGCCATCAACGGCGATCGCATCAGAGGACATACACCATGACATCTATCCTAAGCAGCATCTGTTATCATCCTATGTTTTGCCCAGCCTCTGAAAAATAAGCTAGGTACGTTGTGACAGCTTATTGATAAGGAGGTCAAGTTTCCATGACCATAGCTTCTAGTCCATCGAACATAGACTCAAAGGTCGTCTGCGGAACGATTGCAGCGATTCGGGGCAGTGTTGTTGATGTACACTTTCCCGAGCAATTACCCAACTTGCATGACATTCTGCGGGACGATCGCTCCACCGCCATTGAGGTCGAAACCTACCTCACCCCCCATGTTATCCGAGGGCTAGCCCTCACGCCCACCACCGGCCTGGCGCGGGGCGATCGCCTCACCTCCACCGGCACCTCCCTACAGGTTCCCGTGGGCGATCGCTTATTAGGACGCATGTTCAACGTTTTTGGGCAGACCATTGACGGCAAAGCCCCGATCGAAGGCGGTGACTGGCGATCCATCCATGCCAATCCTCAGGTATCTCAGGAACGGGCGATCGCCACCGAGCTTTTTCGTACCGGCATTAAGGTGATCGATCTGCTGGCACCCCTAGAGCGGGGCGGTAAAGCGGGACTCTTCGGGGGAGCTGGGGTGGGTAAAACGGTGTTGATCACCGAGATGATCCATAACGTGGTGCGGCGGCTGGAGGGGGTGAGTATCTTTTGCGGCATTGGTGAACGCAGCCGGGAAGCTGAAGAACTTTACCGCGAGATGCAGGAAGCGGGAGTGTTGGCCAATACGGTGATGATGTTTGGGCAAATGAATGAATCGCCCGGCGCAAGGTTTCGGGTGGGTCATGCGGCTCTGACCATGGCGGAATATTTCCGGGATGATGCCCATCGGGATGTGCTGTTGATGATAGACAACATTTTCCGGTTCATCCAGGCGGGGTCGGAGGTGTCGGGGCTGATGGGGCGGCTGCCGTCACGGGTGGGCTATCAACCAACCCTGGCAACGGAGTTGGCGGAGTTAGAAGAACGGATTTTTAGCACCCCCAGCCATTCCATCACCTCGGTACAGGCGGTCTATGTGCCGGCTGATGATCTCACCGATCCGGCTGCTGCCCATATTTTCTCGCACCTTTCAACCTCCATCGTCCTGTCGCGCAAACGGGTGAGCGAAGGTCTGTATCCGGCCGTAGATCCCCTACAGTCTGGCTCCAAGCTGCTGACGCCTTTGGTGGTGGGCGATCGCCACTATCGCATTGCCCAGGCGGTGCGTAAAACCTTGGCAACCTATGAGGAACTTAAAGACATCATTGCCATGCTGGGGTTAGAAGAACTGGCCCGCCATGAACGGCAGGTGGTTTACCGAGCCCGGCGGCTGGAGCGATTCCTCACCCAGCCCTTCTTCACCACCGAGCAATTTACGGGCTTGCCGGGGCGCTTGGTGGAACTAGAGGACGTGCTAGACGGCTGTGAGCGGATTCTCAACGATGAATTTAGCGATCGCTCTGAAACGATTCTCTATATGATCGGCACGATTGACGAAGCCCCTGCGGCCCAGGATTGAGCCATGCATCTCAAAGTCACCCTACCCACCAAAATCTTGGTTGACCAGCCGGTCACCAAGGTGATTGCTGAGGCTGAAAACGGTGCCTTTTGCCTACTGCCCCGCCATGTAGACTACGTCACCGCCCTGGCTCCCGGCATCTTAATGTTTGACAGCCCCGATGGTCAGACCCATGTGCTGGCGGTGGATTCTGGGCTGTTGGTCAAGCAAGGAGATGGGGTGTTGGTGGCCACCCGCCATGCCATCCAAGGTCAGGATTTACAAAGCCTACGGGAGTTGGTCGATCAGCAGTTTCGTATTCTCGATGACCAAGAACGCCAGACCCGCTCGTCCCTAGCCAAACTAGAAGCCTCCATGGCCCGCCTATTTCTCAACCTATCCTAGATGTTTGGAGATCTCAACCCATGCCTCCCGATCCTCCCACCCGCAAACGTTCACGCACCTTACCCGATCAGATTGCCACAAAAGTCACGCGTAAGCTGCTAGCCCAGCGTCGCAACCACAGCGTTTGGTATGGGTTTGGCATGTTTGGCCTAGTGGGTTGGTCGGTCACCATTCCGGCTCTGTTAGGCATTGCCCTCGGCATCTGGATCGATCGGCACGTTACCAGTCCCTATTCATGGACGCTAATGGGTCTGGTCTTTGGAGTTGCTATCGGCTGCATGAATGCTTGGTATTGGATTCAAAAGGAGAGTCAAGATGATTAATTTCAGTCCCTTTCCATCTCTATCCAATCTGGCTGAAGGTTCATATCCGGAACATCCTACCTTCGATCGCCCGCTGCACTTGGATACAGCCCAAGCCTTAAATCCATAGATTGTCTAAGCAGATTGGATCGCACCATAAGAAACAACAAAAAGGTAACTATTATGCTGATCTGGACATCTTTTATTGACGGACAAACCTGGGTCGAGGGAGCGATCGCTGGTTTTGTCATCGGTATCTTATATTTTGGCGGTCTTTGGGTTACCGTAGACCATCTTCCCCAAAGTAAAACTCCCGTAAAAATTCTGGTTGTTAGCCTCCTGCTACGCCTCAGCCTCTGTTTAGCTGGCTTTTGGTGGGTGTTGATGCGATCGCCCCTGCCCACGGCCCAGTTCACCAATCTGCTGATTGCTTTCCTCACCCTACTGATCGTGCGTACCGGGTTCACCATCGCCGCCCGCTATCCCAGTTCCACGCCCTAAACCACCATGAACATTAGCACCGACAACGTAATCCTTTGGCAGCATGGCGCGATCGCCCTGAATGCTACCCTTGTCTTTACCTGGCTGGTGATGGCGCTGTTGGTTGGGCTATCCCTATGGATTAGTCGCCATCTCTCTAGCTCCACGCGCATCTCACCGGGACAGAATAGTTTAGAAGTGATCGTAGGAGCGATCGCCGACCAGATTCGTGACATTAGCGATCAAGACCCAGAACCCTACCTACCCTTTGTAGGTACATTATTTATTTTTATCGCTGCCTCTAACCTACTGACCATTGTCCCAGGCTTCTTACCCCCGACCGGTTCCCTATCCACCACAGCGGCTTTGGCGATCTGCGTATTCGTCGCCATTCCCCTATTCGGTATTCATCGACGGGGCGTCGGCGCATACCTAAAGGATTATCTCAAGCCCACCCCCATTTTGCTGCCGTTTAACATCATTGGTGACCTTTCTCGCACCCTGGCCTTGGCTGTACGTCTATTCGGCAACGTGATGAGCGGTACCATGATTGTTGGTATTCTGCTATCCATCGCCCCCTTGCTGTTTCCCGTCGTCATGCAAGCCATGGGACTACTGACCGGATTGATCCAAGCCTATATTTTCTCAATTTTGGCCATGGTGTACATAGCCGCCGCCACCCGCATACAGCAAGAACACGGAGAGTCTGATCATGGATAATATAACTTGGATTGCGATCGCTTCCATTGTCACCGCTGGCATCACCATTGCCATTGGTTCCATTGGCCCAGCCCTAGGGGAAGGACGCGCCCTGGCCCAAGCCCTCAGCGCCCTAGCCCAACAGCCCGATGAAGCCGCCACCATCACCCGTACCTTATTTGTCGGTATGGCGCTAGTAGAATCCACCGCAATTTATTGCTTAGTGGTGTCCTTAATTTTGCTATTCGCCAATCCCTACTGGGCCTATTTGATTGAGCAAGGAGGCTAGACCATGCTCATTGATTGGTTCACCGTTGTTGCCCAGATTTTTAACTTTCTTGTTCTTGTCTGGTTGCTCAAACGCTTTCTCTATGGGCCAATTACCCAGGCTATGTCTAAACGCGAGGCGCTGATTGCTAGCCAGCTTGCCGATGCCCAAACCAGCCTCACAGAAGCAGCCCAAGAAGCCGAATACTATCGCCAGATGCAGGCGACCCTCAAGGCTCAGCATGATGATTGGCTGGAACAAACGCGACAACAGGTAGAACAGCAGCGTCAGACCTGGTTAGACGAGGCTAAGCAGTCGGTGGCGATCGCTCGGGAGCAGTGGCTCAAGGATCTAGAGCAGGAGCATCAGCAGATCTGGGATACAATTCATCAGCAAACTACACAGCAGTTGGTAGTCACAACGCGCCAAGTGCTGACCCACCTTGCCAATGTTGATCTGGAGGAACACATCGTTCAGGTTTTTATCCACCAACTTCACCATCTATCCACCCAGGAGCAAGACCGCCTCCACACTGCCCTCACCCACAGCCCCGATCGCCATCTGACCCTTCGCAGCGGCTTTCCCCTGTCTACAGCCCAGAGCGATCGCCTGCGCCAAGCGATTGGTGACCATGTACCAGAGGCGATCGCCCTTGACCTCGACACCGATCCAAGCCTGATCTGCGGCATTCAGTTGACCACCGCTGGCTATCTCCTCGATTGGAATATTGCCCATTACCTAGATGAACTAGACACCAAGCTTGCCAGCGCCCTCAGTCATACTAGATAAGCAACTTATATCTTTAGGATGGGCAATGCCCGATCTACAGGCTGAATGAGGTGACCTAAGCGGAGAAACCATAACCATGACCCAATCCAACGTATTTCTACAATCAGCCCTCGACCAGGCCCTTCAAACCTTTGGGCAAGCTGTTCAGGATCATCAGCCTGAATTGGCCAGCCAAGAAGTCGGCACCGTTACGTATCTAGGTAATGGCATTGCCCGAGTGGTGGGGCTACCCCATGGACAATCGGAAGAACTGGTTTTATTTCCGGGCGATCGCCTAGGCATGATCTTCAACCTGGATGCAGACGAAGTGGGCGTGGTGCTGCTGGATGATAGCCAGGGGCTGCAGGCGGGCTGCGAGGTGCGCCGCACGGGGCGGGTGATGGATGTGCCGGTGGGGCCGGCTCTATTGGGGCGGGTGATGGATGCTACGGGTCGTCCTTTAGATGGTCGTGGCCCGATTGCTGCGATCGCCCGTTGGCCCATCGAACGCCCTGCCCCATCGATCCTCGATCGCGCCCCGGTGACGGTACCGCTTGAGACGGGGATTAAGGTGATTGATGCCCTGATTCCCGTAGGTCGAGGTCAGCGGGAGTTAATTCTAGGCGATCGCCAAATTGGTAAAACAGCGATCGCCCTCGACACGATCCTTAACCAAGCCGGTAAGGATATGATCTGCATTTACTGCGCCATTGGCCAACAGGGATCGGCCCTGGCCCGATTGATTGCCACGCTGCAGCAGGAAGGAGCCATGGACTATTGCATCGTTGTGGTCGCCGCTGGCAACACAACCCCCGGTTTGCAGTACACGGCCCCCTATGCCGCCACCACCATGGGCGAATATTTTATGGAACAGGGCCGCGATGTTCTGATTGTCTACGATGATCTGATCTGTCACGCCCGCGCCTATCGAGAACTGTCCCTACTGCTGCGCCGTCCCCCCGGACGGGAAGCCTTTCCTGGCGACATTTTCTATATCCATTCTCGCCTGCTAGAACGGGCTACCCATCTCTGCACCGAGCGCGGCGGTGGCTCCCTGACGGCCCTGCCCATTGTGGAAACAGAAGCCCAAAACCTATCCGCCTACATTCCCACTAACTTAGTGTCAATCACCGACGGACAAATTTACCTAACCCCCGACTTATTTCAGAAGGGTATTTTACCTGCTGTAGACGTGGGGCGATCGGTGTCGCGGGTAGGTGGTAAGACCCAGCTCCCTGCCTATGCCAAGGTGGCCGGAGCATTGCGGCTGTCCTACGCCCAGTTTGAGGAGCTAGAACTCTTTGCCCGCTTTGGCACTCGTCTAGATGATGCTACCCAAAAGACCCTGGATCGGGGGCAGCGGGTGCGGGAAGTGCTGAAGCAATCCCAGTTCGTTCATCTGCCCGCCGCCACTCAAATTGCCGTGCTGCTGGCGGTGACCCAAGGGGTGTTTGATGCTCTACCTCGCCACCAGATTGCTACCGCTGAAGCCCAGATTCATCAAGCACTCCAAGAGCAATTGCCCGATGTGAGCGATCGCATCCATAGCGGCATTCCCCTCTCCGAGGGTGACCATAAAGCCCTGCTCGACTTAGCAACTCTTGTGGTTAGGAGCCTAGAACCCCATGCCCACGACTGAAGCCCTCCAACGCAAAATCAGCAGCGCCCGTGAACTACAGTCCATTGTCAAAACCATGAAGGCCTTGGCTGCCGTCAGCATCCACCAATATGAACGGGCCGTATCGTCCCTAAGCACCTACCAACAGGTCTTAGAGCTAAGCCTACAAGTCTTGTTACACCATACGCCCAACGGCTTACCTATCCGTCCCACCGCTGCACCGCCTTGCTTAGTTATCTTCGGCTCCGACCAAGGGATGTGTGGTCGTTTCAATGAACAATTAGCCGCCGCTGTTTTAGACCATCTACAAAACCACCTTTCCCAGGCTAACGAGCGATCGCTCCCTCCTCGTTTAATCACCGTGGGCACCCGCTTGGCTGCGCGCCTGGCTGATGATGGCTATGCCACCGATAGTAGCTTCAGCGTGCCCAGCTCGGTGAGCGGCATCACGCCCATGGTGCAAACGATTGTGCAAAAGCTTGAGGAATGGCGATCGCACTCAGCTATTGGCTCTATCTATGTATTTCATCATCGCTTCCTGGGTGGATCTAGCTATCGACCGAAAACGTTTCAGCTCTATCCCCTGGATGCTGATTGGCTGAACCATCTACGGCATCAGCCATGGCGATCGCGTCAGGTGCCGATGATTACTCTACCTCCAGAACAACTGTTCTCTGCCCTATTCCAACAGCTTTTCTTTCTAGGACTATTCCGGGCCTGTGCGGAATCCCTCGCCAGCGAAAATGCCAGCCGTCTGGCCGCGATGCAGGTGGCCGAAAAAAATATCCAAGAACGCCTTGCCCAAATCCAAAGTGACTACAATCAGCATCGCCAAACGTTAGTGACGGAGGAACTTCTCGATATTATCGCTGGCTTTGAAGCATTACAGAGCGATTCTTAAAAAACAGGGCAACGTTGGGGCTAAACAACATGGTGCATTGTCCTTAGGCGGCAACGGACGATTCAATATAGTGCCAGTAGGTTATGCCGTCGCGCTGTTCGGCGATCACCTGGCTGAAAAACTCCATGCGTTCGAGGTTGTCGGTGATGTCTTGGAGTTTCTTTGGCGTGGTGCGTCCTTTGAACTGAGCCGCAATTTGTTTGGCTGTCCATTCGCCGGGGGTGGTGCGCAGCAGGTCGCGGATGGCGGCGAGTTGTTCTTTGGGCTGGGTGGGCCACTTTTGCGCTTCGACAGGGGCGATGATCACTTCTTCGGGGGCACCCACACCTTCGATCGCTGTTTGAACAGGTTGCGCTTGTTCCGGGGCTTGGTAGTCGGGGCGGAGCCAGCGGATGAGGCCGTTACGTTCTTCGGCGGCGCGTTCGGCGTTGAGGGTAACGAGGCGTTCGAGGATTTGCTCGTCGGTGATGTCGTGGGGCCAGCCGTAGGCATCGAGAACGGCGGTGTCTAGCTCATCGTGGATTTGTTTGAGGGTGGAGACGAGGGCTTTGTTGTTGTACTCTCGGTCTGCGTCGGTGAAGGGTGTCCCGGCGCGGAGTTTTTCGAGGAGGTTATACATCCCGGTGATGGTGATGTCGGGATGGGCAGCTTGGACTTGCTTGCGGTGGGCATCAAGCCGTTCGCCCAGTTCGCGGATTTTCTGTTTTTGTTCTGGGGTGGGATCTGGGAAGGGGAAGGGGTCGAAGCAGACGCTCTTGTTATAACGTGGCCTATCTTCTAAGGTGCCTCCAACAGAAAGAGTCCAGTCCACGTGAACTCGGCTGGATAAAACACCGAAAATGAAACCACTATCACTTCCAATAGCAATCAAACCGTGTTCAGGTAAAACCGCTCCATCAATTAGCATGAAAATCCTATGCTTTGAAGTTTCTGGAGTAACGATATAGCGCGATAATCCCTCGATAGCTCGTCTAGTTCTTGGCATCGTTTCTCCAAAAAGCCACCAGCTTTCTCTTCTGCTCTTGCGTGAATTTACATCTCTCTCAGGTTTGACCTTTAAGAGAACTTTCTGGAATGACTGAGGTGCTATTTTCTGAGCTTCTTTTGGAGTTAGCCCATAAAAATCTATAACTCGACGATTTCGGATTGTATTTGTTATATCTCGACCAGTAATAATCGGCCTAATGACTGGTTCAGAAAACTCTTCGTCATCATCTAAAATAAATCCTCGGTTACCCAGCATCATGCCCATACCACTTAAATCATCATTACTTTTGAGTGGCATGACAGAGCTTGTATTAGCGCCAATACTTAAATTGTCTTGAATGATTCCTTTTTTATTTAATAAGCTAATAGACGCTATTCCATCTTCTATATCGCTTTCTGTAGTGACTAAATTGAGTTGTCCAGCACCTACTCCATTCTCTGCTGCTGTCATTGCAATTCTTACAGCAGCACACTCCTCACTATCAATCCACGGATGATCGGGAATCGCAAAAATTAAATGAATGGGTTTTGGTGGCTGTAAAGCCTTCTTAAGAACTTGACGATTAAAGGTTTGGGTAATGCTGTTTGTAGTTACGAGTCCAAAACGTTGAAGCTCTTTATTAGATGCTAATTCGGCTGCAAAATACCACCAGTACATTACAAAGTCACAACTATCAGGAACTTGACCTTTGTAAGCTTCTCTAAGAGCTTTAACATAGCCTTCTCCTAATCTCTCGAACATAAAGAGTTTTCCTAAAAACGGTGGATTTGACACCACATAATCCGCCTCCGGCCACTCCGCAGGGCGAGGATTCAAATATCGATAAATCACCACCTGATCCATGGGATCGGGTACTTCCTCCCCCGTCACTGGATGCCGCATCATTCGCCCACCCCAACGGGTTCGCACCTGCCCCGTCTTCGGGTCTACATCCGGCTCCTTGCCATCATAGGTCAACACCGCATCCCGGTTTTCGATATTGCCAAACGCCTGCAACACCGGCTCTGGCGGTTCTGCATTGCCATAGCGTTTGAAATACCACTGGAGATAACCAATCCAGATCACCAGTTCAGCAATAGCGGCCGCCCTGGGATTTAGCTCAATTCCCAAAAACTGCGATGGGTTAATCTGCTCCAACACATTGAGCTGCACCTGCCCTGCCACATCCACCAGGCGCGTTTGCACCTCCGCCTCCAACCCCTTCAGCAAATCCAACGACACATACAAGAAATTGCCCGTCCCACAAGCCGGATCAAGAATCTTGATCGTGCGCAGCTTCTTCAAGAAAGTGGTGATTTCCTGCTCTGCCTTTTTGCGCTGGGTGGCGGTGGGGTTCTCCTGACCAGCAGCAGGTTCTAACAAACGCTTTAGCTCAATCTCAATCCCATCCCACTCCTCCCGCAACGGCTCCATCACCACCGGACGCACCAACCGTTCCACATAGGATCGCGGCGTGTAGTGGGCACCCAGACGGCTGCGTTCCTTCTTCTCCAGTGCCCGTTCCAGCAACGTCCCAAAAATCGCAGGTTCCACCTGGCTCCAATCCTTCGCAGCAGCGGCATACAAAACCTCTAGCTGTTCCTTGGGGAGAGCGATCGCACTGGCGTTCTCAAAAAAGCTGCCATTAAACTTCAAGATGCGCTCAAACCCAAAGCTACCCCCGGTGTTCATCGTTTGCCAAAGCTGCTCAATCTCGGGCTTAAAGGTTGCCGGGTTCGCAATCCAGCGATCGCGCAACGCCTTGGTAAACACCTCCCCCTTCAGCAGCTCCACATCCTCGGCAAACATCGTAAAAATGCAGCGCATCAAAAAATTAGCCGTTTCTTGAGGATCGTGCCCCTGTTCCTCAATCCAGCGGGTGAGCTTCGCCAACTCTGCCGCCACCTCCCGCGTCACCCTGGCCCGATACTTCTCAGGGTTGAGCGCTTGCGGATCCGTGAACATTTTGACGAAGCGATCGAACACCTCCGGGTCGCGCAAATCCGCTAGGTTGATCCGCTGCCGCGCCCCATAGCTGCCATATTCCCCACTAAAGCCTTCCCAAATATTGAAATGAGAGCCAATATCGCAGGTGATCAAAAACGGCGGCATCGCCCCCAACATACGGTTATAGGCATAGGACTTCGCCTGGTTGAACGCCTTCTGCATGTTGTCGTCGTAGACCTTCGTGCCCCGCTTGCCATGCCCCTTGCCCGACTCACTACTCCCCTGCTTCGCCTCAATCAAAAAACAGCCTTCTTTGTAGAAATCGGCAAAGCGGGTAGATTCTGCCTTGTCGCTGCTGAAAAACTTGATGTCCTTATCAAAACAATAGGGATCCCCCAATACACTACCCTTCGGCGGCGGCCCCTCGACACCGAGAGCAGCACAAAGATCGCCAAAGAAGGTTTGGTAATTAGCTCGCTCATTTCCTTCTGAGCTTTGCCATTTTTCAATAAATGCCTGAATCCGTTGGACGTCGTTGGGGGTCATGCGATCGCTGTGAGCAGTGTATACCGTGATATCACCAGACGTTGAGCCACAAAGGCTAATCAGATGATAGCTTTACTCTAAAACCATAGCGACAGATTCCGGAAGCTGCAAGGTTTTGACCTAAAAGCATCAATAAAATTCATTCAGAAAAATATAATAATGCTGCAAACGAACCAGTCCTGATTGGAGAATTCTATCAGTTGCTTACTCAAAGAAAACGATCACCTGGGCGAGCGATCGCTTCACGACTCAATAAATTAGGCTTAAAGCTATCAGACTTTTATAAGGAACGCTACCCTCATGGTGTCAATGTCCTAAAACGTAAAAAACCATCTAAAGTAGAAGCACAGGCGATCGCACGAGGAGTTTAGCTTATGTACGTTGTGATTGGAGGCGCTAGCATGATGGGGCTAGATCTAGCCACCACCCTACTGCAAATGGGTCATACCATCGCCATCGTGGATACCAACCCCCTTGCTTGCCAACATGCCCGAGAGAAAATTGGCGTCATGGCCTTTGAAGGCAGTGCTGTCAACACCACCGTGCTGATGGAAGCCGGTATCCGCAAAGCCGACGCCGTGATCGCATCCCTCCAGGACGATGCCCTCAACCTCGCCATGGTCACCCTTTCTAAACATTATGGCGTCGATCAAATTGTGGTGAGAATGCGCGATCGCGACTTTGCCGCCCCCTACCGTCTCGCCGGAGCCACCCATATCATCAGCACCACCGAGTTAGCGATCGCCCGTATCGTGAACGCTATCGAATATCCCCAAGTGGATGCCATGATGCACTTCGAGCAAGGACAGGTAGAAGTCCTGAAGCTATCGATTCCCCAGCAGTGCTACATCGTCGGGCGCAGCGTCGCCGAAGTGGCCCAAGATCCGCGCTTCCCTTCCGGCTCCCTGATCATCGGCTACCAAGCCCATCCCCATGAAGACCTGATTATTCCCAATGGCAGCACCATCCTAGAAAATGGTTCCACCATCCTAGCGGTCACCAAACCCCACCTTGTGCGGCAAATGATTGAATTCATGGGGTTATGCACCCAGGACTGCGGCCCGAGCGCCAGCATCTTGCCCCAAGCTAGTCTGAACGGAGTTGTCTAATCGTCCTTAAGAGACAGAAGTTTTTCATTAAGTACTGTTAGATAGGGTTGAGCTAGGTCATCCGATAACAATCCCTTGCGGATAGCTTGGTTCACCGCTCCTTTTTCCGCTAGATACAAGCGCCGCAGCAGACTGTCTAGGGGATTTTGGTCATCAACGCTACCTTGCCCCACCATTCCACGGACATTGTATAGATCACGCAACTCGCGTTCAGAGCTGGCAATCTTAGCTTGATAGGTCGCGAACAATTCCTCATGCAAGGATTTAGGTAAACTGCCGGACTGCAGTAATTCGGATAGCTCCTGCTGGGCTGCTTTGGAAGCAATCAGGTTGAGCTGCAAGGACTGAATACGCTGCTTGGTGGGAGAAGGTTTTGAGAGGCGTAGCCGTTTTACTAGCCACGGTAAGCTCAGACCTTGGCCTACTAAAGATACGAGTACAGTACTAAACACGAGGGTAATCACCTGCATTCGATCGGGTAAGGTAACGGGCAGGCTCAAGGCCAGGGCCATGGATAGCGATCCTTTCACATTTCCCGCAATCAAAACATGCTGCCAGCGCAGGGGCAAGGGGCGATCGAAGCGACTTAGCAACGCCAACAGCGGGTAGATGGAAAAGATGCGGCCCAGTTGGTAGGCGACGACGACAAATAACGTAGCGGGCAGAGCATCGAGCAACAGCAACGGGTTGACTTCAATACCCACCAGCAGAAAAATAAAGGTATTCACCCCAAAGCCAGCATATTCCCAAAAATTAGTGAGGGCGACTTTGGTAGAGGCGGACGCTTGACGGAAGCCGAGGTTACCAATCACCAGACCTGTTACCACAACAGCGATCGCACTCGATACCCCCAACAGTTGCCCAATCTGAAACGTGCCCAAGGACACCGCCACCGTCAGCAAAATATGGCTAAGAGCATCGTCCAACTGGCGGAAAATGCCCACGCAGAGGTAGCCCAGCCCCCACCCCAGCGCCCCACCGCCGACAAAGGCAATCAGCAGTTGCTCAAGCCCCTCACCCACGGTAAACGATCCCTGCAGATGGATGGTGGTAATGATGCCCAAGAGCACCAGGGCCATGCCGTCATTAAAGAGGCTTTCTCCCTCCACAATCGTCGCCAAGCGCCCCGGCACCGAGACCTCTCGAAAGGCTGCAATCACCGAGACCGTATCGGTAATCGTCAAAATGACGCCGATGGCACAGGCGGTAATCCAGGGTAGCGACAGCCCTAGCTGGATTAAAGCTGCCGTAATCGCCGCTGCCAAGACGACCCCTGGGCCGGCTAACAGGGCAATAGGTTTGATGGTGCTGCGCAGGCGACTGATGTCGGTATTGATGGCTGCTTCAAAAATCAGAATTGGCAGAAAGAGGTTCAAAATGACATCTGAATTGAGGCGAATGGAGGCGGGCAGGGCATCTTGGGTGATCGCCAATCCAGCCAAGACCAAGCCCACCACATAGGGAATCCGCAGCCGCCGGGTGACCAAGGCCACCGCCGTTGCCACCAGCAGCAAAATAATCAGCGCACTGACCCAGCCGGCAAACTCTCCCGATGATTCGGGCAGGGCTCGCTCTAAATTAGACGTCAAAAAGTAGCTCGTCACCATGATCCTCAACTAGAGATGCTTCATATCTCTTCATCATCCTAGGAGAGTTCTGAACAAACGGGGCAAGATTGATCGCGATCGCTGACTTCAATGGTTAGCAAGCTAGAACCTGGGCGAACGATCGACGGTAGAGATCACCACTGGGCACCGCTAGCTCATCATAAAAGCACACCGGCCCTGCGCCCTGTAGCCGAAACGCGATCGCTGGATCGTGACGTCCGTGGGCGGCTAGACAACCTGCTACATCGTGGCTTTTAGGTCTGGAACCTGGTCTAAACGTACAGGCTGCTGACGTAGACGGCTGCTAAACATGCTGTTGGGGACGATCTATCTCAAACCATGCCCTACCCATACCATGGCATATATAGGACAGAGCCCCTTGAGACTTAACCTGCTCGTTAATCTACTTGGTAACTAGATGAAGACCTGATGAAGATATGAGAGTTCAATCAAGGTAAACACCTAATCTGCTAGAGGTTGTACCCCACAGAGAGCGATCGCTCCCTAGGTATCATCATCTTTCATCATCGACTCATTGATAAAACCACCCTATAGTTCGCTATGCTGTTTCTAGATAGGGATGCACTACTACAATTAATGCTGGCTCTATTCATTCTGGTGCAGTTCAAGCGTTGTTTTCTCATCCATTCGCACCGGTCATCCCTACCAAAACACAGTATTAATGCTTAGGTATCGACTCTAAATGCGTCAATGTTAACATTGTTGAAACTGCCTACCTGATCCCACCACATCGCCTCCATTATCCCAAGACTAGGAATGACACCCTTGCCTAGCATATCTAGGCTTGGTATATGACTACGCTTGGTCTTCGACAGCTTACACCATGGCATCTCACCACCTTGCTTGTCTACCTCAAACTGTTCTAGATCAGCCCAAGAACGTAGGTTTTTCAACGATCTAACGTCCATGCAACGAGACAACACCAGCCGTTAAATGGGCCCGTATCACTTTCAGTTGTAGACTCACTGCCCATGCTGCCTTTCCAGATTTCCTATATTCCCCATGGTCACTGCTATCTTTGGCAAACACCTTTGGTAGGACTTCACCTCCTGAGTGACGCCTTGATTGCGATCGCCTATTTTTCCATCCCGGCCCTGCTCATCTACTTTGTGCGTAAACGCGGTGACATTCCCTTTTCGAAGGTCTTCATCCTGTTTAGCGCCTTCATCCTCTGCTGTGGGGTGGGTCATCTACTGGATATTTGGACGCTTTGGCACCCCAACTATTGGGTATCGGGCATTGAGCAGGCCATCACGGCCCTAGTCTCTTGCTACACAGCGCTGATGTTGGTGGAGCTTTTGCCGCGCTTTCTGTCTCTGCGTACACCGGAACAACTGGAAGCGGTGAACCAGGAACTGGAACAGCAGATCCAAGAGAGACAGCAGGCAGAAGATATTCTACAGGCCATTTTGATAGGCACCGCATCTGTCACCGGTCATGACTTCTTCCCGGTCTTGGCCCAAAGCTTGGCTCAGGCCCTGCAGGTTTCCTACGTGGGCATTTTTGAACTCATCGACGATGGAGAACAGGTCAGCAGTCTAGCGATATGGGACGTGGATCATTTAGGCCAAAATAGTCGGTGTGGCGTGCAGGGATTGCCTCCGGGGCAGGTCATTCAAACTCGGCAACTACAAGTGTACTCCAGTGGTTTGCAGGATGCCTTTCCTAACCAACCCTCGTTAACCAGCCGGAATGCAGAAAGCTACATCGGCGCACCGTTAATCAACCAAGAGCAGGATGTGATTGGTACCCTGTGTATTTTCAATACCAAACCCATGCACATCAACGATCGCACCCAAGCGCTCATCCGCATCTTTGCTGATCGGGCAGCGGCCGAACTGCAGCGCAAGTGGGCCGAAGAACAGCTCCATCTAGCCTATGACGATCTAGAGGAACGGGTTGAGCAGCGCACCGCCGAATTAGTGTCGGCCAATGCGGCCCTAGAGGGGGAGGTGGCAGAGCGATCGGCGGCAGAAGCAGCCATGGAGCTAGCCATGCGGCGGGAGCAGGCTGTCAATCGGGTGACGGTGCAGATGCGCAAAAGTTTAGATATTAACCAGATTTTTGACACGACTACCGATGAGTTACGGCAGGAAATTAGCTGCGATCGCGTCTTGATTTATCGTTTCAATTCAGACTGGAGCGGCAGCATCATGGCAGAATCTGTAGACAGCCGCCTCACGCCTATTCTCCCTAGCCGGGCCCAAGATCCAGGTTTTTCTCAAGTCGTTGCCCAAGAGGATCGCTGTACGGTTAACCAGCTCACGTCTAGTCCGCTTGCCCACACGGACACCTACCTCCAAACCCAATCCGGAGGTATCTATCGCCAAAAAGATGCCTGCTGCTGCGTCGCAGATATCTATGAGGCAAAGCTGAGCCCCTGTTATATCAACTTTCTAGAACAATTTCAGGCCAGGGCCTATGTGATTGCCCCCATTCTCTGTGGACAAAAGCTCTGGGGTTTAATGGCTATCTACCAAAGCGATCGCCCCCGAGATTGGCAAGAATCCGAGGTGCAAATCGTCTTGCAAATTAGCAACCAGTTGGGGGTGGCGGTGCGCCAAGCCGAGCTGTTTGCCCATACCCAGCACCAGGCTAAGGAATTGCAGAAGGCCAAAGAGGTCGCCGATTCGGCCAACTCCGCCAAAAGCGAGTTTCTAGCCAATATGAGCCACGAATTGCGCACGCCCCTCAATGCTATTTTAGGCTTCGCCCAACTCATGCAGCGCGATCAAGCGATCGCCCCTACACACAAAAAATATGTGTCGATTATCAACAGCAGTGGCGAACATCTACTGTCCTTAATTAACGATGTTCTCGAAGTTTCTAAAATTGAGTCAGGGCAAACCACTCTGTATACAGCTCCTGTTAAGCTTCGGTCATTTCTGCAGCAAATTGAAGCTATGCTGAGAATGAAAGCAGCGGACAAAAATCTGAAGCTTCAGCTCGATATGGATCCTACCCTACCCACCTCAATCATCACGGATGAAAATAAGCTGCGGCAAGTGATTCTTAATTTGCTCAGCAATGCTATTAAATTTACCGATCAAGGGTTTGTGGCGCTGCGGGTTTTCTGCGATCGCACCATGGAGTCCATGGATGCATCGATTCCGGTACAGCTTCATTTTGAAGTCGAGGATACTGGTCAGGGCATTGCGCCGGAAGAAATGAACCAGCTCTTCCAGGCATTTACCCAAACCAAATCAGGTCTTCAGTCTCAAGAGGGGACAGGTTTGGGGTTACGCATTAGCCAGAAGTTTGTACACATGATGGGTGGAACCATTACCGTTACGAGCGCCGTTGGTCAAGGTAGCTGCTTTCGGTTTTCCATCCAAGTGGACATACCAGGCGATGCAGAAGCCATGGATCAACCCGCCATCCAAACCATTGCCCTTCCTCCTGATAGACCTGCCCCTCGTATTCTGGTAGTGGAAGATAACCCAGTGAGTCGCTTGCTGTTGGTGAGAATCCTGACTAAAACTGGCTTTGACGTCGCAGAAGCAGAAAATGGACAAACAGCCATACAGCAATGGCAACGCTGGCAGCCTCATCTTATCTTTATGGATATGCATATGCCAGTGCTAGACGGTTATGAAGCGACCCGAATCATTCGCCAACAGGTATCTCAACGAGCGATCGCCTGCGACTCATCTGATCATCAATCGACAGATCCAGTCATTATTGCCGTTACAGCTAGCGCCTTTTTAGAACAACAGGAGTCTTGCTTATCTGCTGGGTGTGATGCTGTGATTGGGAAGCCTTTTCAGATTTCTGACCTCCTAGATAGGATAGCGCAGCATCTCCAAATTCAATATATATACCAGGATACCCTCTCCTCCTCTCCTCCCCAAACTCCTAAGCGCAAGTACAGCCATGACCAGATTAGAGCCCGCCTAGCTGCGATGCCCCAACAGTGGACAGAACAGCTCTACACAGCAGCCCTAGAATGCAACGATACCAAACTTTTCGCCCTGCTTCAGAAAACCTCCAGTCAGCATCACGACTTAGTCCAACAATTAAAAATTCTGATTAGCAGTTACCGCTTTGAAGAACTGGTGAATATTACTCAACCCCTGCTTCATCGATAATCCGGCGTTGCTCGTAGTATGGCTCCACGGCGCTGCAGGCTCTTGTGCATAGCTGTGTATAGCTGTAGCAGTTCCAGGCTTGGATCATCTACTCGCTTGGGCTGGATGGGGAAGGATCATCCATGGCCCTAGCTTGGATGACCGCGTCGAGCGATCGCCGGGGAGCACGGGGCATGGCGTTGGCATAGCCCAGGCGAATGAGTAGGAGGGGCTGAGCGTTGCCTAGCTCAAAGTGTTGCTGCATCTGCGATCGCACTGATAGCACCTCACAGGGCATATTCAAATGCGCATGTTTTAGGTCGAGGCTAGTGGCCGTCAGGGCAACGCGTTGGAAACTACGCCCTAGGTTGACCCAATGGGGGCGATCGTGGTGGTCAGCGATGAACAGGAGCAGGGCGGAGGATTGGTGGATGCGCTGCTCAAACTGCTGGGCTTGGCTCTGGGGCGTGGCAAACCAGGTCATTAGCCGTTTGCCGAGCCAGCGCGGCACGTAGGGCATCCCAATGGCACGACTAGGAATACCGTCTTGATGGCGCTGCACCTCTCGGCGGCTAAAGCGGATCCATTGCATCAGTTCTTCAACAAAGGCGCGATCGCTAAACTGCTGGCGATTGCCCTCGCGCACCCAGGCGATGAAGGGTGCCATCGCATCGGGCGTTGAGAATAGGCGTACCTGGACGCCGGTCTGCTGGCTAGCCTGGATGAGGCGTTGGAGATGGTCGGCAGGAATTTCACGAGGATCGTAGGCACAGCGGGTAGACTGGCGCTGGGAAATAGCCTCCTGCAGGGCTAGGTCAGTGGGGCTAGGAGGGATATCGCTGGGTTCTAGATATACGCTGAGAACAGGGTGCTCGGTCGTAAGCTGCGGCTGAATGCGAGGGCTGAAACCTGTGCAGCGGGTAGCGATCGCTAGATTTTCTAGGGCACAACCTAGGCTGATCCATAAAGCATGGTCATCGGGATCCACCACCGGCAGCCGTCGCGATTGATCTGGGTGGAGATGGATGCAGCGATCGCCCTGGGTAAAGAACCAAGGCTGGGTGTTGTGGCCGGAGGGGGCCAGGGTGGCAAGGCGAATCAGGTCGCGGTATGGGGACGAGAGGATACCGGATGTGGAGGGTAGCATAGGGCACAAGACCCATCATGATAGAAGGACAGACCTGAATGCCTGAATGAAAGGACAGATCTGATGATGTGATAACACATTCCTGCGCTGAAAGCCTCTGTACTGGAGAGGGCGATCGCCCTCCCTGCTAGGCGCTGCCATCAAGAACAGGTGAATTCTCTACCTGTACAAAAATTTAGGGTTGTGTCGTAATTTTAATATTTCAATACGTTCTTTGACATAGGGGTTCACGATCTATCAAGCTGTAGTAGAGAACCCCCTCCGGGAAATCAGGGATATCTACGTAGTTCTCTTCAGGGGTGGAGAGTGGAAGCATCGGAGCTGATCGCAGCGACCCCAGCATCGATTGACCTCCTCGCATCTAGTGCTGAAGGGGAACTAAAGACGCCGTCACGTTTAGGGTGATGGTCTCTTGCCTTGGTTTCTTTTAATGGATACATTAAGTCCACATGACCTCACTTTATTCTGGGCGTTTGAGCCACAGCATTAAACCCTTGCTTTGTGATCAACGATTAAATGCCGTGACATCCAGCGCCCTAGAGGATGCTGTCCTCTTGGCAGCCCAAGTCTGTCATGCTCCGATCGCTCTCCTAGGCGGATGGACAGAGGATCGTCAGTGGGTGCAGGTGGCCTATGGCACCTCCCTGCATTCTGTGCCCTACGAACAAAGTCTCTGTGCGCAGTGGGCGCGCCGATCGCCCTCCGTGGAAACGCTGTGGCTGATTCCAGATGTCGCCGAGGCGATCGCTGCCCACCAACTGCCAGCGACGGTGCAGCGCCATCCGTTGATCGCCAACCTAGGCTTAGGATTTTATGCGGCGGTGCCGCTGGTGACCAGTACTGGAGAGTTGCTGGGCACGCTTTCGGTTTTTGATCGCGCCGCCCGGCGCTTAGAGTTTGGGCAACAGCAAGGTCTCAAAGCGATCGCCCGCCAAGTGGTGGCCCAGGTCGAGCACCTAGCAACGCCTGCTCCCGCAACCGCCCTGGCCCTCACCACCCAGTCGCACCTGCTGAACCTAGCGAGCGATGCGATCCTGGCCCTCGATCTGCGCGGCCGGATCACCTTTTGGAACCGTGGGGCAGAGCAGCTCTATGGCTGGAAGAAAGCTCAAGCCTTGGGGCAAGACTATACCACGCTGCTGCAACCGGTCACCGATGCGCCGATCGCGGCCATTCAGCATCAGTGTTTGCAACAGGGTCAATGGGATGGGGTGATGGTGCAGTCCACCCGCGATCGCCAGCGGCTCACCATCAATAGCTCTTGGATGCTGCAGTTGACCGATCGGGGCCAGCCGAGTTTGATGCTGCAAATCAACCGCCCCATTCGCAACTATTGTGACCTAGAGGGCATTATCCAAGACCAGCTCCCTTGCTCTCAAGACCAGGCTAGTGAGCTGTATAAGCATTTGCCGGATGGATTCATTGCCGTTGATCAGTCATGGTGTATTAGCCACCTCAATCTACGGGCAGAACAAATTCTCTGCTGCGATCGCACCCAGGTAATCGGGCGATCGCTGTGGCAGGCCATTCCCAACTTTGCTCAGTCGGATGTGGAAGAAGCTTGCCATCGAGCCATTGCCCAACAAACCGAAATCCGCTTTGAACATGCCTATGCTCCCTTTGGCCTGGTGCTGGAGTTAATCGCCTGTCCACATTTGGGGGGATTATTTCTTTATCTCCGGGATGTGACCGTGCATCGCAAAGCCGTCGCCTCGCTTCTCGAACATACCCGTCTTTCTAGCCTCAACACCTCGATTAGCCAAGTCCTAGCTAGGGCTGGCAGCCTATCCGATACCTTGGAAGGGTGTGTTCAAGCCTTGATGAATGGGCTAGAAGAAATCACCCTAGCGCGTATCTGGCTGTTTGACCCAGACAGCAATGTGCTAGACCTACAGGCGATCGCCGGTACGGTGCCCCCCGTGCCCGATCTCCCCCGCCGCATTTCCCTCGGTATTTCCATTGTCGGTGTGATTGCCCAAAGTCAACAGCCCTATCTCACCAATGAGGTGGGTCGGGATGCCTGTTTGGGACTGCAGGATTGGGCTACCCAGGAAAAAATTACGGCGTTTGTGGGCTATCCCTTGATTGTGGACGATCGCTTGATTGGCGTGATTTCCCTCCTCAGCCGTCGCCCCATCCTGGAAGGTACCTATGCCACGCTGCAATGGATTTTCAACAGTATGGCGATCGCCATTGATTTGAGTATGGCGCGGGCTGAACTGCTCAGTCGTCGCGAATCATTATTATTTCGATTGGCCAGCCAAATCCGCAATTCCCTAGATCTCAATACAATTTTGGGAGCAGCCGTCCAGGAAATTCGCCATCTCCTGCATATCGATGGCTGCTATTTTCTATGGTGTTTGCGGGAAGACGATGCCCCCGTGGATGAACCGCCCACCCTCGCCATTACCCACGAGTCTCTTTATGCTAACTTACCTAGTTTACTGGGAGAATGCGAACCAACCCTGCGGCGATCGCTCACCCAGTATCTGCTGCACCTAGAACCGCTGATCCTCGACCAAACGACAGACCTCCCGGCTTCGACGGATCTCTATGCTTGGCTGCAGGATTGGGGTATTCAGTCCTTCCTGCTGATGCCCCTAGAAACCCATGCTGGTCAACTCGGGGCGATCGTCTGTAGCCACGGTCAGGGCACTCGCCACTGGAGTCAGGCAGAGGTGGAATTGCTGCAGGCCGTCACCAACCAGTTGGCGATCGCCATCGATCAAGCTGAACTCTATGCCCAAAGCCGGGCAGCGGCCACGGCGGCCCAGCAGCAGGCCCAGCAGCTTGGTGATGCCCTCCAGACCCTGCGGCAAACCCAGTCTAAAATGATCCATAGCGAAAAAATGTCAAGCTTGGGTCAGCTTGTAGCTGGTATTGCCCATGAGATTAACAATCCCGTTGGTTTTGTCAGCGGCAACCTTACCTATGCCGATAGCTATTTCCGTGACCTCGTGCGTCTACTGCGTCTCTATCAACAGCATTACCCCACCCCCACCCCCGACATCCAAGTCTGCATTCAAGACATTGAACTAGAGTTTTTGCTGGATGACTACGCGAATTTATTGAACTCCATGAAGCTAGGCACCGATCGCATCAGTCAAATCGTACAATCCCTGCGCAGCTTTTCTCGGCTAGATGAGGCGGAGGTAAAGGCGGTTGATCTGCATGAAGGCATCGATAATACCCTGGTGATCTTACAGAGTCGCCTAAAAGCCAACGGCTCGTCTCCCGCCATTGAGATCATTAAAAACTATGGCGATCTTCCAGCGATCGACTGTTATGCTAGCCAAATTAACCAAGTCTTTCTGAACTTGTTGAGCAATGCTATTGATGCCCTAGAACATCAACCGGCTCCCCGTACCATTACCCTAACAACAACAGTGCGAGCAGGGCGATCGCAGGACACGCCTGATTATGATGATGCTCAGACAGCAATTATCTGTGATGGGGAGCCCCAATGGATTATGATTCGTATTCAAGATAACGGTATTGGCATGGCCGACGAGGTACGGCAAAAAATCTTCGATCCCTTCTTCACCACCAAACCAGTAGGTCGTGGTACCGGTTTAGGGTTATCCATCAGCCATCAAATTATTGAGAAGCACCACGGCTGCCTCAGTTGTCAATCTATTCCAGGCGTTGGCACTGAGTTCATTATTGAGCTACCTATTTGTCTACCCCGTACACCTAAATAGCCTGAGTCATAGGATAAGCTAAAAGTCTGGTTGTAACAAAATGTACAGGCTACACTAGCTACTTATTAAATACTAGAGTTCCTTGGTTTTCATCCCAGCGAATACCCCGCAATGTCTCAAGATGCTCTAGGCGGTGTTCTAAGTTTTGTGGTGTTAAATAGAGTTCTCGCGCTGCATACCAACACCAAGCTTCCAGCGATGGAAACTGACTCCAATCTCCTAGGTCAATATGCTGCATCATATCGCGATCGGTTTCATCAAAGCCTATATCATCTAAGCGGGTGCGATCGCTCAACGTTTGTTCAATCTCAGCCCAATCATAGCCAGCACAGCGCCGTAGAGAGATAGGTTGTTCTACCAAAGCTGTGAGCACAGGTAGGGCAGGATTATCCACAAAGTAATTAAACGTCGGTGCAAGCAGATCTAATAGCTCATAGAGTCCCTGCTGGAGTTCCTCAATCACGGTATTTGTGACGCCGCTGGTATCGCTAGCGGCTAAACTACCGTCATTATTGCTCAACAGATTGAGGAGTTCTATCTTGCGTCGCCAAGGTCTAATCTTGCCCACATGAATCACGCCGTACTGTCCTAAATCCACAGCCTTAAGTAGCAGCGCCATGAATAAAAACGTCTTTGCCGTCACTGATGTAGGGGCAAGATCCGCGTCGGGAAAGCGAAACTCTAGATGAAAAGGCAGAACATCTCCTGTAGCGTTAAACTGCAGATGTTCTAAATTTAAGAAGTTTTGATGCTCAGGCACAACGGAACTGTTTTTTAACACCCTATGAATCTCTTGCATCGTCATGATCACAGGAGAATGTTGAACCATCTCTAGATGGCTATTATAATTGCGCCGCCGGCAGAGCGTTTCCCGTTTATCACCTCCGCTGGTCAAAAACTTAAGCTCTGGTGCATAGCGTCGGACTAAATTCCAGAGGTTGGCAACAATGACTTCTGGAACGGGCTCGGCTAATCCAGGGGTGAGCAGGTGGAAGTGTAGCCCACAGGTAGCTCTAGGGCGGGCACCTGAACGGTGCAAAAAAGACATAATGCTGGCATATTGAGATTGCAACGTTCGAAAGTAAGGCTGTCGTCCAATAACCTGAATTTCGACGCCACAATGCTCCGTAACCACATCTACGACCCCATGGGTTCCTAAACAAGCAAAGTCATGGGATGGCTGCAGTGCCGTTTGCACATCGGCTTCAAAATCCTCTCGCTTAACCCGCTTGGGTGGCGCGACCTCAATCTCTGTACCCACCTTAGTGACTCGATAAAGTAAGTCTTTCCAGTATCGAGCTTCATTCGGTGCTAGGGGCGATCGGTGGTTCAGGATAATCGGATCTCTCATGAATGCAGCCCTCCTTGGGGTCGCTCATTCAGATCATCGTTGAACGACCACAACTTCTGTGCCAAACTAGACTTGTGAAAACGAGATAATAGAGCCTTTTCCTTCCTTCCATTGCACAATATCTTCATGCATTTTGTAGCCCATGCGTTTGAGAGCTGAGCGACAAGAGTTCATAATGGGACAAATGAATGGCTTTTCCACCCCTGCCTGCATGAGCTTATCTGTGAAGCCGCGGTTTACACAGTTTTTGACCCGTAATTGGAAGTGTTCTTGATCTTGAATGACGACTTCAATATCACTGGCAAATCCATATTCATCAACAAAGATACGGCTAATTTCATGCATCACGGCCTCAGGGTCTTCGCCTGCAATTTCTAGCCCCATTTCGTTTTCCATGACTTCAAGAATAGCATCGCCCATGGAGCCACTGAAAGCATTGACGCCTTTGCCTAAAATATCCCAAACTCCAGCGGCTAAGCTTAATAAAGCCAAATTCGACAGGCGAACTTGATTTTGTCTTTTTTGTTCTTCAGTAGCCATAATTATGACCTCTGTTGTGATGTTGATGAAAATCAGCGTAGGTTGTGTTTAGCAAATCACTGGTGTTTGAGGCGATCGCAATTTGCTTAGACTCATCTGAACCGATCTAGCGTAGGGATTTGTAGCGCCTACACTTTATGTTTTAGGAAGCTAACCAGATTGTTGAGAAATGACTGACTAACAGCCGCATCAGGTAAGGGTGATGGCACCTGCTGTTCGTCCTCTTCCTCATGCTGGTGAGCCGCTTCAGCTTCAATGGCCATCATGGGTACTTCTTCTAATAAGCCCACGACATTGAGCCGAAACACAATTTCTTGAACTTTATGAATCGGCAACTGCAAATGTTGAGCGATGGTTTGTAGTGAATCTTTTCCTCCAGTAAATTCCCAAACTTGCCACTCTACAGCATTCAACCGGAGACTAGGTTGGCCCTCTACCAAAGCAACAATAGTTGACATAGGATCCGGTAGCTTATCCTCTAACATGCTCCAATTACGAAGCGCTCGCAGACCAGCCAGGGTAACTTCTGTTGCAGGAGCACTCAGACCGGTCATTTCATCACAGGGCAGCACGGCCTTGCTATCAAAATGAAACCATCCATCCACCACGGAAAATAAAGCGCAAACCTGCCGCATCACTTGGGTGTAAAACAAGAGTTTTAGCTGCTCGGCGTCTAAAATCCCTTGAGATTTCAGATATAACCCGAGCGGCACCTTGGGCCCACAGGATTGGGCCAAACGACTAGCGGCGCGATCGCCCAGGAGGCCTCGTTGGCTGAGGCTGCTAATCAGTCCTCGGTGGTCGGATCGGTTAGCAGCAGCGACAACACGACCTTGATTGAACCAAATATAATGTTCTCGGCCACGAGGCGGGGCAGGCTCTGGTTGCTCAAAGATAGTCAGCAGCCCGGTTTTATGCCCCTGTTCTAGAAATTGAAAGATTTCCGCCAAGGAAAATTCTACTAAATGTCCTGTAATTGCCATAATGTTCCTTGTTGTCAATCATCGCTAAATGGGTTTACAAATTCAGGGCTGATGTGTGACAGTGACTTGAGGCTTTATATCCTGTGAAAATCATGCATACAATCAGCGTGCTTGAACCTTATCGATGCGGTGTAGGCTGTTCTACATTCCGTTGCTGGACTTGGCTATAGTGTTGTAGCAGCGTCATGATTGCAACGGCAACGGATCCGGCTTCGGTTGCATCGACGCTAACGATCGGAGGATGGCGGTCTGGATTTGGAAAGCCTAAGGCAATCAGGATATTTTCTTCATCCCAGGTGCCGGGCTGGTCGGTATGGGTCAACCCAATAATGAGAGGAGCCCGCGATCGCCGCTGCATAAAACTAAGAATTCGACGAGCATAGTGAAACTCCCGAGGGCGATGGGCCGCAACAAGCAACATGTAGGCGTGGGCACGTTGAATTAAAATGTCCCACATAAAGTCAAACCGAGCTTGTCCAGGCGTTCCATAGAGGTGAAGCGCCATATCAGGAGAGAACTGAAGTCGTCCAAAGTCAAATGCGACGGTCGTTTTTGGTTTGAGGAGGCTGGCTTCATCGGTTGCCCGTCGGTCGGTATCAACTACATCTATTTCACTCACTGAGCGAATAAAAGTAGATTTCCCAGCTCCGACGGGCCCGGTGACAACTAGGCGCATGATTTCCATGAGTTGGATCACCACAGACGACAGGACTAGTAAAGCAAGACGAGATACAGGTGCAATTGCGCAGCAATTACATTAAAACAAGCTTCAGTTCAGCGATCGCCCGTTTGATTTCTAACATCAAGACCCCTAGCTTAGCTGATCGATTAGCCAAGACTAGAAATACAGCATCTTCGGCACAACTGGTCAATACACCATAGCCGTGAGTTCCTTCAACATAGATGCGATCGATGCTGCCTCGGGCTAGCTCACTACCAATGCGTTCACCTAAGGACAGCATAGCAGCAGACATAGCAGATACCCGTTCATCATCCATGCCACCGGGCAAGCTGGTTGCTAACGGTAAACCATCTGGAGTTACTAGGGCAGCACCTTCAACATCACTGGTTGCAGACACAAAGTTTTGTAAAAGTGTATTGAGCTTTTCAACGTTAATAGCCATAGCTTCGGATTCCTTTTATCGAACGATTGGGTAGGGGCTTGTTTGTCTTATATGAGATCAGCGGCTAATGAGAAATCATGCTCTAGACATCCGGATAGCTGGTCGCAGGGATGAATACTGTAGAGAAGACTAGAGTGATTCATGGTGCTGTTGTTGAGTATGAGCTGACTGAGTCGGATGAGCGAGCAACAGTGGTTAAGCCGTTGAATAGATTTCTGGGAAATGATGGGTTGTTCTATATAGACGCTCCGTGGAGTTGCTAGGCGATACATTCAATCTTCGGTTCAACACTTCATTTATAACAACCCTGGTGATAGGTAACCCATAGGATAATTACTGATTTCACGACGTGATCATTCATGAACCTGGATACTGCAGGGTTTGTAACAAGTCGTAGATGTTAGCGTTATAATCATTACACTGTATAAGCCTTAAATATACATAATACGCAACAGTTCTTGATGCTTTCTGTAAAGTAATCTGAGGCTACTTCAGAATGATCTGTGTTGAATTTCCTCAACTAGTGGCGATCGCTGAGAAGTGGGCTGGCTTGGCTTTCCCGGTATTTGGCATATTGAATCATAGTCTATGAATTGAGATTGGGCAGGTTTTAGCGTTCATCTCTTAGTCCATTTTTTCAAATCTGAATAGCTTAGATCATCGTTTTAGTCCAGAAGAATCTCCAGTCAATCCAGATCGTTGATGCTAATCTCAATCAGGTGATTGATCTTCAACTCAAGCTTAGATTGAATTGAAAGGATCATGCTGTGAGGATAATATAAGGCAAGCAAAATATCATCTGTTCTAGATTATCGAGAACTGAACATTAATAGCGATCGCTTCCTCCATGGGGATTATGCGCTCTGCTGATGACAGCAGCGACAAAACGTTACACGTCATGGTAATGCTGGTCATGGGGTGATGGTATGGGGGCAGCGATCGCTTGTTGGCACAACTCTTTTTTGTAAACTAATCTTGCGCTTCATTTCATTTTGTATTTTTGAAATGCTAGTCCCAATTCACAGGCTCGGTAAATCTACGCCCCCTTGCTTTACAGAAGATCATCATTCCATAGGATGATGTTGGGTTTTCTGAATTTAGGACATCCAAAATGCGGGGAGCGCCGTACTATCTTTAGGCCCTTGCAAACCATAAGGGCTACTGTTGATGTATTCAAATCACCTAGGAAGCAAATACGCCATGCAAAACTGGTTCAAGACAATGCTTATAGCTGCCCTCAGCTTTGTCTGTGTCATTGGATTCTCATCCCCAGGCATCGGACAATCTCTTTTGTCCGCCATCTCTCAAAACGCTACGCCCCATACTCTTGAGCAACCTGCCGATCTGGCTACTAAGGCAGACATTCAAAACAACCTCCGGGCTGCTCAGTCCGTGTTGATGGCTCAAGGGATGACGGTTAGTCCTTTTAAAACCTATGTAGCGATTATGGGGGGCGATCAGATTGTCCCCAATGCTGTGATGGCTCCATCCATCGGCACGGTAGGCGCAGCGCTTGCGGGCAATCGCTTGATCGTGCGAGGCAGCTTTAAAGATATGTCTAGCCCATTACGGGACTATGCAACCGATCCCTTAGATCCTCCCAATCCAAACATTACCTCTGCTTTTCACATTCATCAGGGCATGGCCAGTGAAAACGGCCCCTTTCAATATGCTCTAGACGTCATGCTGGATGAGACTGGTTACGGTGGACGGGTGATGGGAGACTACATGCTCACCGACGAGCAGTTAGCCGCCTTAGATAGCAACATGCTCTATGTTGATGTTCATACAACTTGGTATCGCGGTGGAGAGCTCCGGGGCGTTCTTATGGCTGAATAGGGCCATTCAGACGCACACATCCCATGGTTCAACATGTGCGTCCCCCTAGCTCGTTGTTTCGGCGTTACTGAATAGACCTGATCGGTCATGAGTTGCTCGATATCCAAATGGATGTAGTAACCATACGATCGATCGGTTTCGGGCCAAGACTTGATTGTTTTTCCTAATTCCGATTAAGTCTAATGAAGATATGGCATCGGAATGTGAGCAAGATGCTGACACTACCTTCATGGTGAATGAATGGTGAGTATGAGCATCTCACTGACGGTTCGTTAGCGCAAATCCTATGGCAATTTAGTAACGCCTTATTTCCTATCCCATTGAACGATTAACGATTGATGGGTGACAGGGAGTTGATTCAGAGTCGCGATCGCTCCCTCCTTTCCTCGACCATGGGCATCTATAAACAGCCCAATAGTGTCAGCCAAAAGCGATCGCACCGCTGCTGCTGGCTGAGTTTCAGGGTAATCCAAGAAGGGGCAGCCGGTCGTACCATCAACCCCATCCGCGATTGAAAAATGATTTGCGCCCTCTACAATACAGAGATAGCTATCGTTCCTACCACCAGCGATCGCTTCCTGAAAGGTTCGCACCACCGGCGTTTGTGCCTGATCCCAGGTGATGCCGTAGCGATAACTGCTGTTAAAAATCACCCCGTCACGGGTGCCCCCCATCAGCAACATAGGTACCTGATCCGGCAGGGGTAAGATTTGACCCGCCTCATAGCCAAGCTGCACCGCTGCCGCTGCATGGCCGCCATAGGCAAACGTTGCAACAACGTTGGAGAAAAAGGTGGGATTGGCATTTTCGATCGCGACCCGCCCCCCAGCCGAATGACCACCCAGGATCATCCGCTCAAGATCTAGCAAACCTGCCAACACCCCTTCCGTCTGTAGATGCTCTAGTTCACGGATGATGGTTGGTAGGGCTGTTGCACTGGGGCCAGTGCCGTATCGAGCAGGGGCCATCATGGCAAGATCTACGCCGGGCGTTATGGCCACCATGCCGGGACTATTTTCCGCCACCCAGTTAAACGTGACGACCACAAAGCCGCGTTCTGCCAACGTCACCGCTAGCCATTGGTATAGCTCTGCACCACAGTTAATCCCATTGAAGAAAATCACGATTGGAAAAGGGGCTTGGCTCACATCAGCAGGCACCACCCCCAAGTTTTGAGTTGGGTCATTCTTTGATATCTGCCCTGGATAAAAAACTTTTAGGTGTAGGGTATTGTAGGGAGCTGCTACACCCTGCACTGCTGCGGCGCGAAACAATGCGCGAATAGTCATAGGATCGAACCTCCTACCCTCTAATCTAGGCATGATCTAGGAACAGATGTTACCCATGTCTAGGCAGCCTCCGATGTACCGCAGGACTATATCTACACCCATGGCACACCCTGAAGCCGATGAGCAACAGAGCTTGAGCGTTGCTGACCCAGGAAATAAACCTATAGCTACGGGATCTGATACTCCCTGTAGAATGTTGCAGAATTACACTGCTATTCAGCAACGCCAGATTTTGAGCTCAACTAAGATGATGTTACCCTAATCTGTTTTCAAAAAAACGGTCAGCGTCAAAACTTATTTTAATCTAACCCCATACTCAGATAGCTCTCATGGAGCCCTCAGGCAGGATACCCCATTTAGTAGCCCACACTACAACGCATAGCGATATAGGATATATCATACATCATATATGATTTACAGAAACCTCGACTCTGACGCGGGTTGAGCGATGACCAAGCCAGTAACTAAGAGGGATCGACCATGGTACCTATGAATCGACGCAAATTTTTGGGGCGGGCATCTGCCGCCGTGGGAGCAACCTTGCTCCTCAAAGCCTGCGCCTCACCATCGGATCCATCGCCATCTGCCGATTCTTCCGCCCCTGATGCGGCTGCCGATAGTTCTACCGAATCAGCGCCGTCTGAGCTGTTCCCCATTCGCTTCACCCTTGACTGGGCCATCCAAGGAGTTCATGCGCCCCTAGGCGTGGCGATCGCCAAGGGCTATTTTGAAGATGAGGGGCTAGACGTGCAGTTTGAGCGCGGTCAAGGATCTGCCGATTCGATCACCAAGGTGGCAGCAGGAGCCTTTGATATGGGCTTTGGCGATATCAATAGTCTGATGGAGTTCAACATCACCAATCCCGATACGCCGGTGAAAGCGATCGCCATCTACTACAATCAGTCGCCCATGAGTATCATGTCCTTGGAAGAGACTGGAATTACAGAGCCAGCCATGCTAGAAGGTAAGATATTGGGTATTCCAGCCGGTAGTGCTACCCGACGGATGCTGCCCCTGTTTGCCCAAACGGCAGGCTTTGATCTAGACCAAGTGGAAGTGCCGGCCATTGAATCGCGCCTGCAGCAGACGTTGTTGCTGACCAAGGAAATTGATGCGATCGCCCCCTTCACCATTTCCGCCCTACCTAACCTCAACGCCGAGGGTTATCCTCCAGATAAGCTCAATATTTTCCGTTATGCTGACTATGGTCTAGACTTCTACGGCAACGCGGTCTTAGCTCGGCAAGATGTCCTAGAAGCCAACCCTGAGCAAATGTCGGCCTTTTTGCGCGCGCTGACCAAGGGTTTGCAAGATACCCTTGCCAATCCCGATGAGGCCGTGGAGATCATGGCCCAGTTTGACGAACTCTACGAGATTCCCCTAGAGCGAGAACGGCTGCAGATTGCCATCGACACCCTTTTCCTGTCGCCGGAGGTGGAGGCCAACGGTTTTGGAGCGGTGGATCCCACGCGGTTTGAGAAAACCATCGGTCAAGTCGTAGAGGCCTTTGAACTGCCCACCACGCCTAAACCTGAGGATGTCTTCGACGATCGCTTCCTGCCTGAATTGGGCGATCGTCAACTCATGTAACCTCCTCTTGCTCCATCCCATGGGACAATGACAGCGATGGACTTACTGAACCGTAGGTCTCAGTCTGTCCTGGTGTTGCAGCCAGACACTCCACCGTGATCCACCGCTCTGCTGGCGGACGAGAACGAAATTATTCACTTGAGTTGATTCATGCCGAACCCTCTGCCCACTTGGTCGAAGTCTGTTGGTACCCTCCTATCCCATCCTGGAGACCAACCCCCGCAACATCAAGTGAGTTTGACCGTCAACGATGGCGTGATCCAAGCGATCGCCCCTGCCGACCTGGCTGACCATCCCGATTGGCTGGCTCTGCCGGCCCTAGCCAATGCCCACGACCATGGGCGCGGGGTAGCTCCCTTCGTGTTTGGAGCCCTGGATCAGGCCCTAGAATTGTGGCTACCGTCCCTGAAGCTCAGCCCATCTGTTCCAGTCTATGAATCCGCCGCCCTAGCCATGGCTCGCATGGCCAGAGGTGGCGTGGGGTCGGTGATGCATTGCCATAATCCCGCCAGCCCCAACGTGATGGAGGAAATGCTCCAGGTTTGTCAAGCGGCGCGAGACGTGGGCGTACGCTTGGGTTTGGCGGTATCGATGAACGATCGCAATTCCTTATCCTATGGCCATACCGATCGCTTACTCAACCTTATACCAGAGAGCGATCGCTCTGCCGTAGAACAGCTTTGGAACCAGCCACCGCGATCGCCCCAAGAGCAGCTTCAGCTCGTAGACGATCTGGCCGCCACCTGTGGTGATGACGATCGCATCACCATCCAGTATGGCCCGCGCGGCCCCCAGTGGTGTTCACCGGAGCTGCTAGAAGCGATCGCTGAAGCCTCGGCCAATACGGGACGGCGGGTGCATATGCATGTGCTGGAAACTCGCTACCAGCGGGAATGGGCCGACGCCCACTACCCCCAAGGGTTGATCACCTACTTGGATGAGATTGGCCTGCTGTCGCCTCGATTGACCATCGCCCACGGCATTTGGCTAACTCCTGCTGAAATGGAGCGGCTAGCGGAGCGCGGTGTGATCGTTTCCGTGAATACTAGTTCTAACCTACGGTTGCGATCGGGGCTAGCTCCCTATCGGCAACTGGTGCAATCCGGGGTGCCAGCGGCCTTTGGTTTAGATGGGATGGCCATCAATGATGATGATGATGCCCTGAAAGAACTGCGGCTGAACTATCATCTGCACGCTGAGGTAGGCATGGAACAATCGTTGACCTTATCGCACTTCTTCCGCGCCCATCGCTACGGGGCCACCGTCGTCACCCACCGCCAGGACATTGGTACCTTGGAGCCGGGCATGGCAGCGGATATTCTCATGCTCAACCGCGCGGCGCTGATGGCGGATGTGGTGCCAGATCTCTGCGATGAGGCGGCGCTGGTCATGGCTCGGGGAGCATCTCGATATGTGGATAGCCTATACGTGGCCGGGCATCCGGTGGTCTCTGCGGGTCAGGTAGTTGGGATTGATGAAGAAGCGATCGCCGCTGATGTGCGTCATGCCCTTACCCATCCCCCCGATCGGGTCTACAGTCTCCAGCCGTTAGTACAGCGCTATCAAAGTGCCCTCACTCAGTTCTATAGGCAAGGTTGGCATCAAAAACATAGCGAGGATGACTAGAGGATGCAGTTGAGACAAGGGTATGCCATCCTAATCTCTCGTTGATTAGCTCGGCAAAAGAGATCAAGCCCTGATTTTCTCAGCCTATCCAATCCTTGAATAGACATCATGGCGGGAGTCCATCAAGCTCTGGCCTCGTCTAGCGATCGCTCCTTAAGTTTCTAAACAGGCAAACGATAGATCCATAATCACATCGACCTGAATATTGTAGTTATAGTCCGACAACGCCTGTTTGAGAACAGTATAGTCATCTGGAATGTCTGCAATGAGCTGATCAATCCGATCATTTCGGCATTGGGTAGCGGCTTCATACAGTTGAGAGATCCAGTCTAAGGGCATCACCTTCAGATCCTCTGGTGTTAAGGTCAGAGCAGCCGTATTTGAGAGGGCGATCGCTTCTTCTGAGGTGAACGCTACGTCTAAATGTTGAGCAATGAACTGCAACAGTTCAGGAATTTGAATGGGCTTTTCCAAAAATGCATTGCAGCCTGCCGCGATCGCAGTAGCGCGATCGCTCTCCATAGAACTGGCTGATACCATAAAAATGGGTATAGCAGATAGCTGGTTCTGGGCTTCCCATTCTCGAATGTTGGCCGTAACCTGCTCACCACGGAAATCGGGTAAACGCTGATCCATCAAAATCAGATCGGGCTGGTAGGATTGCCAAGAGGCGATCGCCTCCTGACCATTCTCAGCTAAATAAACCTCAAATCCTAAATGACTTAAAGCATCCTCTAAAAACTGCCGATTCACCGCTTGATCATCCACCACTAAAATGCGGCAGGGTGGTTGCCCGATAGCTAGCCCCGTAACGGTCGGTGGTAAGGTAAGGATATTGGAGACGTCTCCAGCTAGGTCTACCACCAGCGTAAACTGGAACGTGCTGCCCCGACCAACCTCACTGCACAGTTGGAGATGGCCGCCCAGCAGCGTCACCAACTGCTGGCTGATGGCTAACCCCAGCCCTGTACTGCCCGACAGTTGCCGGCCAGCATCGGCCTGCTCAAACGCCTCAAAAATCCGCTGCTGATCCTCAGGGCTAATGCCGATGCCTGTGTCCTCCACCTGGAACGTCAGAGCCGCCGTAGGCAGGTTAGATGGAGAAGGTGCTGCACCGACGATCGCCCGCAGGGTAATGGAGCCATGGGGCGTAAACTTAATCGCATTTCCTAAGAGGTTAATTAAAACCTGCTTCAAGCGTTTACCGTCGGTAATGATGGATTTGGGTAATCTTGGATCAGCTTCAATGTCGAAGGCTAGACCGCGCGTTTTAATCTCCTGGCGGAGTAGGCCATAGATCGAGTCGAGTAAGGATGGCAGATTCACGGCCTCTAGATCGATACCCATATGGCCTGATTCAACCTTAGCCAGATCCAAAACATCATTGATCAGGCTCAGTAAATGATGACCACTGCTAAAAATGGTTTGGACGTAGTCTTGATACTGATAGGCTAGGTCAGGATCGCGCATGAGAATTTGGGCATAGCCCAGCACAGCATTCAGGGGCGTGCGCAGCTCGTGGCTCATGTTGGCCAAGAAGCGACTCTTAGCCTGGTTGGCAGTTTCTGCGGCAATGCGAGCTTCCTGTAGGTGCATCTCTGCCCGTTTGCGATCGCTAATATCTGACCCCTCCGCGAGAATCTGATAAACCTGTCCATCTGGATCCAGCAACGGCTTGAAGGTAACATCCACATAGCGCTCAACCTGATCAATCCCCATCACCAAAATTTCAGCCTGGCTTGTCTCTCCATGGCTAGCTCGTTCTGCCCCCTCTTGCATAATCGCCTGAGTTTCTGGATACGATACAAACCACGGCCCCTCCCATATTGGTACACCCATCAGATCTTGACGAGTCTCGGAGCAGAGTTGCAGAGCAGTATGGTTAATATCCAAGAACCTACCGTCTGGAGATAAGAGACCAATAAACCGCACCGCCGAGTTAAAAATACCTCGGAACTGTTGTTCTTGAACCTGCAACGCTTGTTCCATCTGCTTGCGCTCAGTGATATCCGTAGCGATCGCCCAATAGCTATCGGTTTCACCGCTACTGACAACAGGGAACAGAATCGACTGAAACGTTCTGAACTCGCCTTCAAGCTCCACATCATCTTCCACCATCAGCGGCGATCGGCTGATGATCAGTCGCTGCAGCCGTTCTCGAAACACCATTGCCATAGCATCTGGAAAAAGCTCTTCAAAGGTATGGCCAACAATATCCGACTGCGATCGCCCTAAGGTCTGAGCAAAGGCTGGATTCACCCGCACATAGCGACCCTCTTGATCAAATAAGCTAATCAGCGCTGGCGCATAGTCTAGGAAGGTTTGCAGCTCTTCATGCAGTTGTTGCAGCGCTAGCTCCGCCTGCTTGCGATCGGTAATATCCGCTACGCGCACCAACTGAAAACGCTGATCGCCAAAGGTAATATTCTTAGCAGATAAATCACCCCAGAATTCTCGTCCTTGGAAGGTAATGTATTCTAACTCTAGACTCCAGAATCCTTTCTGCTGGATCTCTTGCTGAATACTAGCAATTTCCGATTCTGTAAACGGTCGCTTTTGCAGTCGATGCCCCTCCATCTGGATCAAATCCTCTTTGCAAGAGGCTTCAAACAGCTCGACGGCCCGTTGATTGCAGTCTGTGGTCAGGATAGTGTCTAGGTCCACCAGAAAGAGAGCATCGCTCGATTCGTTGAAAATCAACTCGCGGAAATCTCGGCTATGGACAGGTTCTGCCTCCATCTGTTTGCGATCGCTAATATCGCGGCAGATACAGAAGTGTACCGGTTCTCCATACCAATCAACGGAATTCGCGCTAATTTCGACAGAATAGGTCGATCCATCATGACGACGATGCAGGGTTTCAAAGGTGGTACCGCAAAACGCCATGTCTTCAGCCTTAGCATCTAGATCTTCAGGCGACCAATAGGCTTCAAAATCCATGATGTTCAAGCTGGTCATTTCATCCAGAGAATAGCCCAACATTCTGGCAAAGCTAGCATTGGCTTCCATCACATGGCCAGCTCGATCGAGGATCACGATGCCATCAATCGATGCCTCAAAGAGAGTTCTACGACGGAGCACCTCTCGCTCTAAGGCAACTTCTGCCTGCTTGCGATCGCTGATATCAATGCCCACCAGGGTCACCACCCAGCCCGAGATAGACTCCTCTCGTCGCGACGTGATGGTATCTGCAATCCAGCAAATTCTGCCATCGGGACGATGATAACGATATTCCACCGTTGTTGTTTGCTGATCATGAATAGCTTGCAGCAGTTGGGGCATGACCCGAGCAGCATCATCGGGCAGGATGGACGACAGCCATTTTTCCGCAGGAAAGTCATCCAGGGGATAGCCAAACACAACGGTGCAACCGGGAGAGTGGTAAAGCGTTTCCCAGGTTTGGTCATCGTAGTAGTGGAAACTACTGATGGAGGCTTCAGCACTGTTGAGGATACTGCTGAGTTGGGCCTGAGATGCTTTCAGTTCCTGCTCTAGGCGTTTGCGATCGCGAATATCTACCACGATGGCTAAATCGCAGTAGGGATATCCATGGGCATCCCGCACCGCTGAAATGGTCACCTCTGCCCAGATCCATGTACCGTCTTTGTGGCGATAGCGTTTTTCTACGGTGAATGCATCTAGATCTCCCTCAAAGATGCGCGGAGCAGGACGGCCATGGAAAACCGTATCATTGGGATGGGTGATATCTTGAACCGTGAGCGCTAACAGCTCATCCCTAGAATATCCCAACAGAGTACAGAAATACTGATTGGCTTCCACCAAGCGGCCGGTGCGATCGGCTTGGTTGATCCCCACAGCGGCCTGCTCAAAAATAGCCCGGAATCGAGATTCACTGGCCTGCAAAGCCGCTTCGATCAGCTTGCGTTTCGTGATATCCAGGGCAGTGCCAAAGAGTCGCACAACCTGCCCTTGGGCATCTTGCTCCACCTTACCCCGCCCTTCATGGTAGCGAATGGAGCCATCGGGCTGAATGGCTCGGTAGTCAAAGGTATAGGGTATTCCATGGGCGATCGCCCGTTCCACATATTGAATCAGCGTCGGGCGATCATCAGGATGGATTTTTTGCAAATAGTCTGCATAGGAGGGAGTCAGCAATTCTCATTTTGACCAGTAGCTTGCCCAATCTGCCGAATCCTGAACGAAAGAATGAGCTTTTTCAACAAATCTATTGACACTGTTCTCAAT